>NZ_JAMXOT010000385.1 GCF_024220515.1 Oscillatoria sp. HE19RPO | reverse complement strand
ATATGTTTGGTCGAGTTGCACCAAGGAAGCAAACATGGCATCGGCTGCCGCTTCGGCAAACCCACCATTGAGTAATTTGAAGGGTTCAATGCCATCAATCCAGTCGGCTAATAGCACTAAGGGCTTGCCAACAACGGGTTTTTGGTCGTTTCTGACCCAATCGCGTACCGATGGGTTATAAGTGACGGACTGCCACTGACTGGTGGTGGGTTGATAGCGAAGTACCGAACTGCCACTGTCAAGGAGCTGACGCGCGATCGCATCAATATTGTCGGAGATCGATTCACTTTGTTCTACTTCCACTCCTGGAGTTAAAATCGTCACGCTGGTAAAGGGGTTGTCCGTTGCAGCTTCAGGCAAGGAAGTTTGGAACTCCTCGGTGACAGTTTGGGACGAACCGTTTTTGGTGGTGACTTCAACCGCCCAGTGATATTCTTGACCGGCGGTTAACATTCGATCGCCCGGCAGAGTAAATTCGGTATTCGACCCAGCTATACTGCCACCATTCCAACTCCAAACTCCATCATTCCAAGTAGCAGTTAAAATCCGATTGGGATTACGATCGACTCCCGGTTGAGGCGACTCTAATTCCGGCCAGCGATAACACGGCAACAATTTGATGTTTCGGAAATTTTTCAAAATATTTTGTCACCGTTAGCCGCCCAGTTATGCTGGGAAAATTATGTTATTATTTATGAGGCAAATCAATTCAGGAGATTAAGGATGGATGCTGAAGAATTTATTCAACTTTACAATGCAGGGGAGAGAGATTTTCGAGCTATGATTTTGCAGTATGCTGACTTAAGTAATGTCAAGTTAGATTCTGTCAATCTAAGCGGGGCTTGCTTTTACAATGTCAACTTCGACTCGGCTAACTTAAAAAATGTTAACTTAAGTAGTACCGAATGGTGGGACTGTAATTTGTTTGTTGAATTTTGGCTGTGTAACTTGAAAGACGCTATTATCGATCATTGTGATTTGGAGGGTGCCAGATTTTTTGACTGCGATCTCAGAAGGTTTAAAACCATCGGATGCAATTTGACTTGGACTCATTTTATTCGGGTAAATCTTCAAGGTGCTGACTTAGGTGGCTATTGTGAAGAACCTTGTGAATTCTGGGATGTTATTCGCCAAGACGGAGTTTTTATACCAGGTTTTAATTTCACTTTATAGAAGTTTTCTAAAAAACTAATCTTAAAAATAAACTTTTATAAAGACCGATCTAGAAAAAATTTGACATATAGCAGGTTTCTTTCTGGAGTACAGCTTAAGCCCTAAAATGTCTTGTACTTGCCTGACTTATGATGTTACTTATAAGTATAATAATCGCTATATACTGCATCAGTCATGGGAGTGAGTTTTTACCTCTTTTTTTTGAAAACTTGTATCCATAAATAGCAATTTTGAGCTTTTTATTTAATTACATCAAAAGCTCAAAACTGTATTTAATTCAATAAAACTATTAAATCAATAAGAGTAAAAGTTTATAACAAATAGCTAGGATAACCCCTCCCCTAACTATTCAAAGTCTGCTGAATAGTTTCTGGCAGATTTGAAAGGAAATCAAAATTAAAGTCATAATCGCGAACTCGGTTAGGTTCATTCAGAATGTTGGTGAGTTCTGGAATAGAAACTTGCCAGGTATCTGGATTTCTCCAATCCGTTGCATTAGCGATGTTACCGCGATTGTTGTTCAAAAACTGGGAAAATACATTTAGCGGATTGGCAATCCCTTCTGAGGATAGATTATCCCAGTTTGGTTCCGCTGTATTGGGGGTTATATATGCGAAAGCTTCTAGGCTTGACGAAGTAATATCGGCTCCTGGTTGTTCTACGGCGATGATACTTTTCCACGTCCATTTAGGAATGTGAATTTCTCGGCTGACTAAATTACTGGGGTTTGTATTTCCCCGATTGATGTACTGCCCATTTATACTAAGATTAAACAATTCGGGGACATTGGTTTTCTTTTGGGGTTGAGAGTTGTTACCAAAAGCTCCGGCGAAAATGTAAAGTTCTTCTCCCTGAGTAGCCCTTGAAAAAACCACTTTATTTTCTATATTGAACCAAGCCGAAGCATCCTGGTAATTGTTGCTGCTTGGTATGAAAATTCGATTGTTATCCATTGATTGGGCGATCGCATTAGTTGTGAGGTAGGTTGCTAACTGGTCTTTGGGATGTCTTAATCGATCGCGATCGGGAGACAAATGCCCTCGGTCCATTCCCAACCCTGTAAAGATATTTGCATCATAGCTGGACAAACCACTGGCTAATAAATCAGGGTCGGCGATAAATTCAGGTCTTTGTAGTAATCCTGTTGGTAATGCTCCCGGTTGTCGTTGTGGCCTGGTCACCCATGTTTTGTCTACTTTCCACCCTACCCAATTGGCCAGTTTAGTATCCGCATTGTAGGACAGAGCGTATTGTGGTTTTTCCAGCAGCAAATTGTTTTGAGAGGTGCTGTTATCAAGATTCCACCGAGCCTCTGTTGGATTGGCAAATTTAAGGAAGTCGCTACCAAAGAAAACGTTGTCTAGATAAACAAAATCGCCTCCTTCTAAAGAAAAGCTCAATGTTGCGGGTTGACCTCGGAAATCTGCCAGTTCTGAATCATTAAGGTGTAATTTGAGTTGGAAAGTTTCAAATCCTTTCCGACCAAATCCGATCTGATTTTCAATGTCTGAGTAGATGTCCTTAATAATCTCAACTTGATTCCGATTGCTTCCGTCGATTACAAAATTGGCATCTTGGGCAAGATTGACAGTAACATTTTTACTTTGACCGTCTATGGTTTCCAGCTTGACATTCAGTTCTCCACTTTGAACGGGAGCGTGAACGTCGAACCGTAAATTGCCCCAGTCAGGGATGACAAATAAATTATGAGTAGCTTGGGTTGGGTTGCCTCCTCCCAGTTGCAAAGCATAATTGGGAATCCCATTGGGAGAGGGGGTATTTCCTGGAATCCCGGCAACATCAATTAGAGCACTTTGTTTAAGCGGATTAGTCGGTTGGTCGATGTACCAACTGGGAATATTTTGGCTGTTGTACTGGTAAAAAATTGCATCAAAGTTACCGTTAAACAATGTGGGAACCGCATAGTCGCCTCCCATTGCCGGGATGGGATGGTTATCTTGCTTGACCGATATTCTTTTGCTGTCTAAATATTCTTTCCAGCCATCATTGGGATAGCTAAATTCCTGGATTTCATTTTTGCTTAACTTTCCTCCTTCTACATCATCGAAATGATAAGGACGCAACTCACTGCCCCCACCTAGAGCAGAATTAAACCAACCCGTACCAATACCTTCCCAAGGTGCGTCAAAGTAGGTGCCGTCGTCGCGTTTAAAGTTAGCATTAGTATGGTCGGGAACATACCAAGGAGTTTCTCCCTCGGCTAAATCCC
Source organism: Oscillatoria sp. HE19RPO (assembly GCF_024220515.1). Lineage (GTDB taxonomy): Bacteria > Cyanobacteriota > Cyanobacteriia > Cyanobacteriales > Laspinemataceae > Laspinema. The sequence goes on along the minus strand of NZ_JAMXOT010000385.1, from coordinate 288 downwards.
CTAAGCGGCGATAAATTGTTTGTCCGTTTTCATCAGGAATTTGACTCGGACTGAGGTCGGCAGTTCCCGCATACCAAGCGGCTGCGGTTTGATGCGGGCCATTTTTGTCTAAATTTTGGTCAAAACCTACCAAAGAACCTAGGTTCACATTCCAATCGGCAGAGGATAATTCTTGACCATTGAGGGTATCGCCCGTTCCGTTGGTTTGATAGTAATTATCCGCATAAGTTACGTTGTCCCAAACGACTATTTCTGGGTCGAAAATATTCTGAAAAAATCCCGGTGGAG
>NZ_JAMXOT010000384.1 GCF_024220515.1 Oscillatoria sp. HE19RPO | reverse complement strand
TACACAGAGTTAAAGAATTCCCCATAACTGTAGAGGCGATTGGCGAATTGCCTTTGCCTCTACAGTTATGGGAGATTTTCTACAGGGGCATAAATTAACCTTTGGGAGCAAGATGCTCCCACTCCTTGATTAGGATGATTCTATCCTTGGCCGGATTGAGGGCCAGGATAGCGGTGATTTACCGCCGTTACAATCCATTGCCAATGAGAATAAAAGAAGCCCAATAATAGGGATGATTGTAATCGCTTTCTAGTAAGGCTAATTGAGCGGTTTGGAGGGCGGCAGTTGTGTTAGTGCCAGTTTTTAAGCTATTATAAAAAGCGGTCATGAGGGCTTGAGTGCCCCCATCATCTACGGACCACAAAGAGGCCACTGCGGCTTTGGCCCCGACTTTTTGCATTTGATAGCCAAATCCGAGGATTTCGGTTCCGTTCCCCATTTGTCCCCCCATTGCGGTTTGACAAGCGCTGAGGACGATTAAATCGACGTGGGGTAAGGACCAGTCTTCTAAGTCGCGTAAGGTGATGCGATCGCCATCGCCTAACATGATAAATGAATCTTCCGGTTGACCACTGACAAAGGCGGCGTGAGTAGCTAAATGAATCACATTGCGATCGCTGATTCCCGAGGTGGTGGCACTCCGGTTAAAGTCTAAATCAATCAGTTTCATGGTTCCTGGGATAGTCGCGGCCAAATTTTCTACTTCTTTTCCCGCAAAAGGTAACCCGGAAAATGCTAATTGTCGCGTTCCCACTTCCACGCTATAAGTCCCTTGGGTAAAGGCACCGGCTAAAATTTTGAGTTCTTCTGAAGGGGCAACATTAAAGTTAGTTAATGAAGCCGCCGTAATATTATTAATTTGATACCGTTGGGCCAGCCAATTTTCTCCATCATATAAGGCAGCTAAAGGAATATAACGTAAAATTCCATCAGGAGCATAAATAATGGTCTCGACTTCTAGCCGGTCCAGTTCACTTTGAAACGGTTGAATCAACCAATTATATAACTGCCTCCCTGCGATTTTAGGGATATCAGCATTGGCTCGTTTGGAGGGAACGGTAAGGGCGGTTCTAAACTCCGTAATGCCCTGACTTAAATGGGCTTTATTTACGGCAACTGACCGATGAATCGGCGGACTGTCTGGGGTAATTAAAATCAGTTCGATGCGGTCTTCTAAAATCAGGGGATAGAGCAATACGGCCTTTTGATTTAACTGTTGCAATGACGCTTGTAATTGGGCTATATTGCTTAAGTCTAGGTTTTCTCCACTGGTTTTGCGGGCAATTTCAGCGGCAATTTCGATGATTTCAGGACTTTCGAGGAAACGGTCAAACTTTTGGCGCAGGGTTTGCAGGATACTTTCTAGTTCAGTAATCCGGGCTTGCTGTTCTGGGGTTCGGTCGGTTTCCGGAATGCTTTGTAATTGGCTTAATTCTTGCCCCAGTTCGATCGCCTGTTCTTGAAGGGTGAGATATTCTTCGGCGAGTTTTTCTTCTTCCGGTAAAAACTGGACTCCGGAGGCAGTTTGTTCGTTGCCTTGAACATTTTGCAGGTATTCATCGAGTTCTTGAATTTTCAATAAGTCTAGGACTTGTTGCGCCTCTAAAACCCGATTTTGTCGGAGCAATAAATCCGATAAGTGACGATAAGTATCGGCAACAGTTTCGGTAAAGGATTGCTGCCGTTCCATTGATAAAACTCGGAGGTCTTGGCGGATGGATTCATGAAGGTTGACGGCTTGTTTATAAAAGGCAGTGGCTAAGAGAATATCTTCTTGCTCTTGAAAAATTCTACCTAAATTAGCCAAGGCGATCGCTTCTCCGGCTTTGTCTCCCATTTCTCTTAAAATCTTGATACTTTGTTGAAGAAATTCTAAGGCTTGGGGATATTGTTTGAGGCGATAATAGACGGAAGCAATGCCATTAAGAGTCCGTCCGACGGAGACTAGATCGCCAATGCGTTGAAAGGTTTGGAGGGCTTGTTGTAAAAAGTCTAAGGATTGAGCGGTTTGCCCTAAACTGAGGTAAACCCAGCCAATATGTTCGAGGGCATTCCCTTGGGCGGTGGGGTCGCCAATGGCGTTGGCAATTGCTAAGGCTTGTTGATGGCTGTCTAAGGCTTCGGGATATTGACCGAGCTTTTCATAGACGATCGCCAAGGAATTTAGGTTACGGGTTTCTCCCGATTTGTCGCCAATTTCTTGGCGAATGGCTAAGGCTTGTTGTAAAACTTCTAAGGCTTTGGGATACTCGCCTAAACTATAATAAAGACCACCTAAATTATTGAGGACGGTTCCCATCCCGGGACGATCGCCAAGGCTTTGGCGGAGGCTTAAGGACTGTTCATAAAAGGTCAGGGCCTGGGGATACTGCCCGAGGCTATAATAAATTCCCCCTACATTGTCGAGGGTTTTACTCATGCCGGGGCGATCGCCTATTTCTTCGGCAATGGCTAAGGATTGATTATAAATTGACAAGGCTTGTTGATACTCTCCGCGTTCTTCATAGAGTACCCCTAATCCATTTAAGGTATTGCCTAAGCTCGATTTGTCTCCAATTTCTGCTAAAATAGGTAAGGCTTGTTCATAGTATGACAACGCCCGATCGCCTTGACCGAATTGGCGATATAACAACCCAATATTACTTAATAACCGCGCCACTCCTGCGCGATCGCCAATTTCTTCTCGCAATTTTAGCGCTTGTTCATACAAGTCTAAAGCCTGTTGTGCTTCTCCCAGATTGTAATACACACCACCCAGATTATTGAGAGTCCGTCCCTCATCTCGTTTATCCCCGACTTGCCGACGAATGACCAGGGCTTCTTGATACAATTGCACCGCTTTTTGATACTCTCCCGTTGCCGCATATACTGCGGCAATGTGATGTAACGCTTCCCCTTCAATGGGGCGATTGTTGAAGGTTTGGGCAATTTCTAAGGCTTGTTCATGGTGTTGCCGCGCTTGGGGATAGTCTCCTAAGCGACTGTAGACAAACCCGAGATGATTCAGGGTTTCTCCCACTCCCGGGCGATCGTTCAATTCCTCGCGAATGGCTAAGGCGGCTTCTAATTGTTCGAGAGCTTTGGTATAATCACTCAGGGCAGTATAAACTTCGCCAATCTGGGTCATGGCAACCGCCATCTGGAGGCGATCGCCTTGGAGGGAATGTTGCTGTAAGACTTGTTGATAAATTTGCAAGGCGGTTTGAAAGTCTCCCTGGCGAAATTGCTCAATTCCCTGTTCCAGGAGGCGCGGGGTATCATTTAGCAGTTCGCTAGAGGGTCCGGGTCCGGACCTGTTCAAAGAGGGGATTTGCGCCAAGGGAGGCGCAGAGAATGCGGATGCCGGGACCGACAGCAAGGCGATCGCTGGAATGAGGGTAAGACGACTGAAAGGGAAATGCATAAGACTACCTTGGGGTTAACAGGACTAAAGCATCGAGATTGGATGAGATCCCAGGGACAAAAACCCGGGTTTTTGGCCCTTTCTTGACTGGAGATTGGCAGAAATTTTTGTAAAAAAACTCGCTTTCTAACCAATCCTGTACCCCCGGACTGGGGGATTCTATTTCTGTTATTCTGTTATAGCGTCGATCGCCCCTCAATGACCTCACCGACAATTCAATTCCACTTTTAACCCCTCCTCCATCACCGCATCACAGACATTCACCCCATCCAGATTAGCCCCGCGTAAACGAGTATATCCCCAAACCGAATCCATTCGCAAGTCCGCCCGAGTTAAATCAGCCCCCCGCAAGTCCGCATCCCTTAAGTCTGCCGCACTTAGATCCGCCCCCTGCAAATTAGCCTCCCGTAAATTTGCCCCTTTTAAGTCGGCATTCGTGAGATTCGCACGGCTTAAGTTGGTACTTGTGAGGTTTGCACTGCTTAAATTCGCACTATTTAAGTTACAGCCATTTAATTCAGCCTGAGTTAAGTTAGACCCCGCCAAATTTGCCCCACTGAAATTGACATTTTGGAGATAGGCATGAGATAAGTCAGCCCCAGAAATATCCCGTCCCCGCGCCCCTTGAGAGACGATTTCCCAAACCATTCGCCATTTGCGATCGATTTGGGTTGTGCTATCTAACCGCGCACCTGAGAGAATGGTCCCGTTAAAATTAACCCCGGTGAGATTCGCCCCGCGCAAGTCGCTATTTTCCAAGTCAGCATAGCTGAAATCGGCCCCGGTGAGATTACTTCCCGTGAGATTCACCCCTCTGAGTTGAATACGAGACAAATTGACTCCGCGCAAATCACAGTTCGGACATTGATTGGTTTGCCGCAATTGCTGAAGGTGAGTCGAATTTTCCGCGCGAGTCAGTCCCATCCCCCCCAAGGATAGGAACAGAAACGTTAAACCCAATAGTTGTGATTTCACTGCCTCTCTCATGACTAATAACTATACCTCAGCTAGAGTGAAAAAGTCGGATTTAATATAGACTCCTCACGGGTCCTCTCCCCAAGAGACCCGGGAAGGGACCCGTGAGGTTCCAGGTTATAGGAGTATTGATATCCCATAGCTCAATTTTACCGCCATTTCCCCCACTGACAAGGGTTTTGCCGTCGGGCAAAAACACTAACTGGTAACAACTTGAGGGGACCGGCAGGGTCCGAACCACTTGGGTTGAGGCGACATCGACGAGGGAAATTTCGCTTCTCGCACAAAGGGCCAAAGTTTGACCATCGGGACTCAAAGCGTATTTTTGACCCCTGGGGATGCGACTGACTGCACTCCCGTTGGTGGGATTCCAAAACTGAATGCCGTTAGGGGATTCCAACAAATAAATCATCCTTGCTTTGATGCGATCGCACCTAACAAGGCTCTTTTAGCCCGCGCAGGCGGGCTTTGTCCGTGTAGCCCCACCCTTCAGGGTGCGGGTTTTTTGAAGGTTTTATTTTTTGGAGTTCCCT
>NZ_JAMXOT010000039.1 GCF_024220515.1 Oscillatoria sp. HE19RPO | reverse complement strand
CAACAAATAAATCCTCCAAATCCCGATGGTTAAGCACCTAACTGTATGACGCCGCGCAGGCGGGCTTTGTCCGTGTAGCCCCAGGCTTAAGCCTGCGGGTTTTTTGGGTATTTTATTTTTTGGAGTTCCCTTAGGGGATTCCAACAAATAAATCATCCTTGCTTTGATGCGATCGCACCTAACAAGGCTCTTTTAGCCCGCGCAGGCACCGCTTTGTCCGTGTAGCCCCAGGCTTAAGCCTGCGGGTTTTTTGAAGGTTTTATTTTTTGGAGTTCCCTTATCCCAGAATTCAGACAGGTCTGGCATTCTTGAACCCGACCTATTTTAACAAAGATTAACAAGGGTAACCCTCATCGGCCTGAAAACAACCGGCGAGATCGTTGTAGTGCGATCGCCTACAGGGGACAATAGAACTTTGCACTTTAAGCGCGATCGTTCATTCACTCACTATCATGTTAGCTAAACTTTCTTTGGGAAACCTGGGTTTATCCCTCGGGGGTCTGATCACCGTGATTGGCTTCTACGCTTACTTTAACGACTACGCCACCTTAAATCTGGCCGGATTCTTTTATGGCATTCCCCTGTTACTCGGTGGATTGGCCCTGAAAGCGGCAGAATTGAAGCCCGTCCCTTTCACTCAACCCACTTCCCCGGATATCTTAGAACTGCGAGAAAAACAAGCCACTCAAATCCAAAATCAAATTCGCAAAGATGTCAGGCGCTATCGCTATGGTCAAGATGCTCATTTGGATGATTCCCTGGAACGATTTGGTCTGAATCCCTCCGATGAAGCCCGACCCGTTCTTGTGGGGATTCGAGAAGAGAACTTTGAGGGGTGCTATGCTTTGATTTTAGAATTTGATTCCCCACAATTTCCCTTGGAAATTTGGCAGCAAAAGCAAGAAAAAATCGAAAAGTTTTTTGGCCCAGGCATCTCGGTTCAGTTCACTAATACTGAAGGGAATCACATTGATGTGGCTCTAATTGCTAACCGTTGAGCCTTGACAAACCGAGTAAATTTCCTAGCTAGAAAGACGGGGGTTTTACCCCGTCTTTACTTATTCAAAAATCACATAAAAATCTCATACTCTCCCTGAAAATTGGGTTAAATGATTTACTTTTCGAGGCGGACGACATACCATTGAAAATATTCTCCCGGCCCCAAATCAAATTCACAACTGGTTTCCAAAAGATATTGAGCTTGGGCATCGATAGTGGGAAACTTTTGCAAATCCCGAGGCAAATTATCCTGGCGATCGCCTAAAATTTCTTTGAGCTTGGAGAGCAATTCCTCAGCGGTCAGTAATTGTTCCGGTTGATTGGATTCGAGGACAACAAAATGAGTGGGGTCTTGATACATTAAGGAGTTAGGCATCGTTCTGATTCAGATGACTGGGGTGGATAATGTTGACGGATTCGGGGTCAGGATGTAACTTCAGTGTTGCCCTAAGGGGTAGGATATGTCAGTGCCGCAAGGGAAAGTCGCAAAAGCCCTTTCCTTGGGGACCTAACGCACCATTCTCAAGCAGCATTCCCCAACGGGATGGCGATCGCCACTGGAGACGGGGAACTGGCAATCCCCTGCTTGTTTTCCTCAGAGGGACGAATCCCCCGGGTATCTGCACCTGGTGCAATATTAAACTTTAACAAAGAATCCGGCATCACTGGCTTAAAGCTCCTATAATTTCGCTAAAATTATAGAATAATTGGATCGGGGTTCTATCTGACATTCTTCGATTTTAACTGAAAAAAATGGAAAAGACCGTTCACCGGATTTTACCGTTTGCTCCCTATTCTAAACAACAAAAACAGGTCAGCCCAAGGGAAAGCAGTTCAATCAATAGAAACTCAAAGACAAGGGAACGAGAGACATAAAATGGAGCGCGAGACAATATCCAAGGGGGATAAATGCAGAACCAAATTTTAGGATTGTTTACAAACCCAGCGATCGCCAATCTGCCGGGGGAGAGTTTACTCTCATTTATCCCTCACGGGCATTGTTACTTGTGGAAGCCGTGGTTAGTCGGGCTTCATGTTGGTTCCGACGCCCTGACTGCCCTGTCCTATTTTGCCATTCCCCTCACCCTGTTATATTTTATCCGGCAGCGAAAAGACCTGCCCTTTAGTTGGATTTTTGGATTATTTGGGGCATTTATCATCTCCTGTGGGACCAGCCATTTCATGGAAATCTGGACCCTGTGGCATCCGGACTATTGGCTATCCGGGGGAATCAAAGGGATCACCGCCGGAGTCTCCCTCGCCACGGCGATTTTACTGGTTCCCCTGATTCCCAAAGCCTTGGCATTGGCGTCCCCAGAGCAGTTAGAGCAAGCCAACCAACAACTCCAGACAGAAATCGGACAACGGCAGCAGGTGGAAACCGCGTTGCGGGAAAACGAATTGGAACTAGAAAAGCGGGTTGCCGAACGAACCGAACAATGGCAAACCGCCAACGAGGAATTGCGGGGAGAAATTAACGAACGCAAACGGATAGAAGTAGCACTACGCGAGAGTACATCCCACTTCCAAACCCTGGTTAAACAAGCCCCGGTGATTCTCTATGCCACCGATCGCAATGGCATCATTACCCTATTGCAAGGAAAAAACCTGCACTCTTTAGGGTTGAATCCAGAAACAGCGATCGGTGCATCCATTTTCGACTGGTACGGCGATGCTCCGAGTATCCTCAACCAGATCCAGCAGGTATTTAACGGTCAAGAAGAAAACTGGATTGGCAATTGGAATGGCTTAATTTATGAACATAAATTGACCCCAATTTGGGAAGAAAGCGGCACCATGACTGGGGTGATCGGCGTCGCCACGGACCGGACAGAACAGGTGCGATCGCAAGAAGCCCTTCGCCAAAGTGAAGAACTCTATCGCACCCTCAGCCAGAACTTTCCCCAGGGTGCAGTCTTCCTCCTAGACCGAAATCAACGGTTTTTACTCGCAGAAGGGTCAGGTTTAGAGACTGCCAGACTTTCTAAAGCATTCGTAGAAGGCAAAACCCTCAGTGAAGTGTTTTCAGGGGAAGCCCGAACCCTCTTAGAACAGAGTATTCAGGATCTTGAGCGCAACTCAACCTCAGTCATCCAAGAAATGCCCTGGAATGGCCGGTGGTACCTCACCCATACCGTGCCCGTGCGAACCGAAACCAGCCCAATCGACTCCGTGATGATCGTGGCTCAGGATATCACCGATCGCAAAAACGCCGAACAGGAGCGCGATCGGTTCTTCACCCTCTCCCTGGATATGCTCTGTATCGCCGGATTCGATGGATATTTCAAACGCCTCAATCCTGCCTGGGGAAAAATCCTCGGTTACACCGACGAAGAACTATTCTCTCAACCCTTTATCGAATTCGTCCATCCCGACGATCGCGCCGCCACTTTAGCCGAAAGCGCAAAATTGAGCAACTTGAACGTTGACACCCTCGGCTTCGAGAACCGCTATCGCTGCAAAGATGGCTCCTATCGTTGGCTGCGCTGGAACACCACCCCCTTTCGCGAACAAGGATTACTCTACTGTGTCGCCCATGACATCACCCAACGCAAGCAATCCGAAGAAGCCCTAGAAGAAAGCGCCGCCCAACTCCGGATCGTGTTTGAAGGGGCGGGGATTGGCATCGCCCTCGGGACTTTGGACGAGGGACGGATTTTTAAAAGCAATCCCGCCTTTGAGAAAATGCTGGGATACTCTGGAGCCGAACTCTCGACCATGAGCTTTTCTGACTTCACCGATCTGGAAGATTTACAGAAAGAACTCCCCCTCTTTCAGGCCGTAGTAGCCGGTGAGTCCCCCAGCTATGAAATCCAGAAGCGCTATATTTGCAAGGATGGATCTCGGATCTGGGTTGATGTGACCGTTTCCATCATTCGGGATGCCAATGGCAATCCTAAATTTGCCGTAGGGATGGTTCAGGATATTACTGAACGCTTTGAAGCCGCCGAAGCCTTACGCCAGAGTGAAGAAAAATATCGCTCCGTGGTGGATAACATTAAAGAGGTGATTTTCCAGACCGATGCTCAGGGTTCCTTCACCTTTCTCAATCCAGCTTGGGAGGAAATTACTGGATTTGAGATTGACCAGACCCTGGGTACGTCCTGGTTGAATTACATTTATCAATCCGATGTCCCTCCCTTTTCCCAATATTTAGAAGCACTCATTTCTGGAGAACAGCAGAACTGTGAAGATGAGATGCGATACCGAACCCAAGCGGGAGGCTACCGTTGGATTGAAGTCTTTGCCCGAGGGAGTCGCAATCACGCCGGAGAGTTGACCGGGATTAGTGGCACCCTGAATGATATTACCTTCCGCAAACAGGCCGAGTGGGAAAAGACCCAATTAATTGCCTCCCTGAAAGAGAGTGAGGCAGCGATTCGGGCGCTCTATTCTGTGAGTGCCGATCGCAGTCTGGACTTTGATACCAGGCTCTCACGAATGTTAGAGATGGGATGTCGGCGCTTTGGCTTGGAAATTGGCATGGTAGGCCGGTTGGACAGCCCGAGGGAGAGTCGAGACGGGATGGATCGCGCTTCTACCCTTGAGGCGATCGCCTTGCAATTACCCTCGAATAGTTTAATTCCCTTGACCAAAGGGGATGCCTTTAAATTAGACCTCACCTATTGCTCCGTTGCCACCCGAGAATCCGAACCCGTCTGCATCCCCTCAGCCCGAGAATCCGAATGGCGCGAGCATCCCGCCTATAAAACTCGGGGATTAGAAGCCTATCTGGGAGTGCGACTGCTCGTCTCCGGAGAGGTTTACGGTTGTCTGAGCTTTTCCTCACCCCAACCCAGGACTCATCCCTTTAAATCGGTAGATCAAGAGTTGTTGAAACTGATGGCCCAATGGATCGGGGGTGAGATCGAGCGGAATCAGGCACAAATCGCCCTCCAACAGCAACTCCATCGCAGTCTACTCCTGGGCCAAATCAGCCGGGAAATCCGCCAAAGTTTAGACGCTCAAAAGATTTTTCACACCACCGCCACTCAAATTGGTCAGGCATTTGGGGTGAATCGCTGTTTGATTCATAGTTACATCCCCACGGACCCCCCGAGAATGCCCTTAGTGGCGGAGTATTTAGAGCCTGGATTTCAATCCATGATGAACTTTGAAGTGCCTGTAGTGGGGAATCCTCATGCGGAACAACTGGTCGCCTTCGATACGGTGCTGGTTTCCCATGATGTCTATAAGGACCCCCTGCTCAAAGGAGCAGAGGAGATGTGTCGGCAGGTTGGAATCAAGTCCATGTTAGCGGTGCGAACCTCCTATCAGGGGATACCCAATGGGGTGATCGGGATACATCAGTGCGATCGCTTCCGACGCTGGACTCGTGAAGAAATTGAGTTGTGTGAAGCTGTTGCCGAACAAGTGGGAATTGCCCTCGCTCAAGCTCGACTCCTGGAACAGGAAACCCTCGCCCGTCAGGAAATAGCCAGCAAAAGCCAAGCCGCATTGCAAGCACAAGAAGCCGCAGAAGCGGCTAACCGCGCCAAGAGTGAATTCCTCGCCACCATGAGCCACGAAATCCGCACCCCGATGAATGCGGTGATTGGCATGACGGGGTTGCTGTTGGATACGCCCTTGAATGCCGATCAGCGCGACTTTGTGGAAACGATTCGCACCAGTGGCGATGGCTTGCTGACGATTATTAACGACATCCTGGACTTCTCCAAGATAGAGTCCGGGAAGATGGACCTGGAGGAACATCCGTTTAATCTGCGTACCTGCATCGAGGAATGTCTGGATTTGGTCGCTTCTAAAGCCGCAGAAAAACAACTCGAACTGGCTTATTTATTCGGTCCCCAAACTCCCGAAGGCATCATCGGCGATGTCACCCGCTTGCGTCAAATCTTGGTGAATCTACTCAGTAATGCGGTCAAGTTTACCCAAGAAGGGGAGACGATTGTCTCGGTAAATGCGACGTTGGTGCAGGATGCCGAGTTGGGGAACCCGATGGACAATGGCACCGAGAGGGGGATTTATCAAATTCACTTTTCTGTGAAAGATACTGGGGTGGGAATTCCCCCCGATCGCATGAATCGCCTATTTAAGTCGTTTTCTCAGGTGGATTCTTCCACGACGCGCAAATATGGGGGTACGGGTTTAGGGTTGGCGATCGCCAAGCGTCTGAGCGAACTGATGGGCGGTACGATGTGGGTGGAAAGTCAAGTCGGCGTCGGTTCGACGTTCCATTTCACCATTCAGGCGGCAGCCACTTCGGATTTGGCCTCGGTGAGTCCAGACGATGAAGTGCCGCAACTCACGGGTAAACATTTACTGATTGTGGATGATAATGCTACTAATCGCCTGATTCTCACCCGCCAAGCTCAATCCTGGGGAATGCTAACCACAGCCGCAGCTTCGGGCCCCGAAGCGTTGGCTGGGTTGCAAGATTCGGATACCCAGTTTGATCTGGCTATTTTGGATATGCAGATGCCGGATATGGATGGGTTGGCCCTAGCTGCGGCGATTCGTCAACTCCCCGATGGCGATCGCTTACCTTTGGTGATGTTGACTTCTCTGGGTTGGCAACCCGTTTCTCGGGAAGCGTCCGGAATCGATTTTGCGGCGTTTTTGAGTAAGCCGATCAAGCAATCTCAACTGTTTGATATCTTGGTTGGGATTTTCTCTCGGCAATCGAATGGGAAGGATTCAAAGGGCCGTCGCGCTCCCGCTTTCCCGCGTCAGTCTACGCCGCTCAAGAGCGATCGCCTGCTGAAGATTCTGTTAGCGGAAGATAATGTGGTCAACCAAAAGGTGGCATTGCGGATTTTAGAACGGATGGGATATCGCGCCGATGTCGCCAGTAACGGATTGGAGGCGATCGCCGCTCTGAATCGTCAAAGCTACGATGTCATCCTCATGGATGTACAAATGCCGGAAATGGATGGGTTAGAAGCAACCCGTCACATCTGTAAGGAATGGACTCTGCGCCGGGATGTTTCCCCGATGGGACGCCCTTGGATTATTGCCATGACGGCGAATGCCATGCAAGGCGATCGCGAAATCTGTCTGCAAGCAGGAATGGATGATTACATCAGCAAACCGATTCGCATGGAAGCCCTCGCTCAAGCACTCGCTGGATGTCATCTCTATTCCGAATCCATACCTGTGCCAGAGACATCCGATGTATCCACCCCACCGGAGTCTGTCTCTCCCCCATCTCCCCCATCTCCCCCATCTCCCCCATCCACCCCATCCACCCCATCCCCCAATTCTCCCATGTCTAATTCTTCATTGTCTGACCCCAATTCTGAACCGCCCATTGATGTCAAAGCGTTGCAAAACTTACGAGAAATGGTGGGGGAAGATGAGCCCGAAGCCTTTATTGAAGTGGTTGAGAGTTATCTCAAGGATTTACCCAATCTGTTAGAAACCCTGGAAACTGCTTTGCAGCAACAAGATGCTCCCACCCTCCATCGATCGGCTCACACTTTAAAATCAACCAGTGCCACCCTCGGCGCGAAACCCTTGGCGCAATTGAGCAAACAGCTAGAAAAGCTCGGACGAACGAGTTCCGAAGAAGGAACGCTCTTACCGTCAGAGGCATTGGCACTGGTGCGATCGATTTACTTGGAGTACGAACGCCTCAAGCCAGCTTTACAAGCTGAGTTGCAGCGATGAAAACCCGGATTTAGGATTGACCCCCGTCCAGGTTCAAAACTCTCAATGGAGCCACGGCTTGGCAATGTCCATCCTATATCTATGTGATCCATCAGTCCTGTATCTATTGAAGGCGATACCGAGGTCCTAGGCTAAAGGTATGGGAAACCATTAGCATAACAATAGATGCCGATATGGGCGATCGAATTTCTGGCGGATAGAAAGCATGGATACGGTATTTTGTGGTGCGTCTAAATGTCCGGTGTGTGGCACTGAATATGTACAGGGGGAACAGACATTCTGCCCAACCTGTGGGTGGGATGTAACGTTGAATCCCCCCTTAATGCCTGGGGAGTTGTCCGAAGCCAATTCTCCCGGTGATGGGACCAAACTATTTTGGGCGCGAAACGTCTGGGCGCTGGTTCAGGAACGCGACTCAGCTGTTAAACAGTTAGAGTGGAAGTTAGCCGACATTGAAGGACAGTTATCTAAGGTTTGGGAACGCTTAGATCGGGCGGGGAAAGAACGAATTAATGTTCAAGAAAAGGTCGATCGCCTGTTAGTTGAGCGGGAGGAAGTCCGCCAACAGGGCGCTCGCCTCGAAGTGGAGATTAACCATGAGCGTCAAGAACGCCTAGCTAGGCAGCAAGAGTTAGAGACTCAACTGAATGAAGTATTTTCTCAGTTACAACAAAGCAATGGCGATCGGCCCCAATTTTCTCAACCCCTTCATCCGATTCAATCGAACAGCAATCCTATGATAGAACCCCAGGATTTAAAAGAAATGTTGGCCGTCCTCCAGCAAGAAATAGCGCGGTTGAAGCCACCACAAGACGCTGAATCATTTCAGGAAATCCAGGATTTAAGAGACCAGTTAAATGAGTCAAAATCAGAACAATTAAAGTTAACTAACAAACTGGTTTCCGAACAGAAAAAAACTACGGATTTGCAACAAAAAATTAAAGAATTAACCGCTGAAATAGAGGCTAAAGGTCGCCACGATAGGGCAGCAGAATTTGAATCAGAAATGGTTAACTTATTGATTTCCTCCTTGGCCGATCCATCGGAAGCCGTCCAGCGATGGGCTTATGCGTTGCTTAAACGGAGTCATTTGCCCAAAGCAAAAATGGCCATAGAAGATTATCAACCCTATCGGTTTTTCCGCTGCTTACAAGTCGTAGAACATCAAAAAGCTGTGCGAACGTTGGCGATTGACCCGAATGGAAATTTTTTGGTCAGTGGCAGTAATGATAAAACGGTCAAAATTTGGGAAATCAACACGGGAAAGCTGATTAAAACCGGAATCGGTCACACGGGTTCGGCGATCGCCTTGGCAATTTCCCCCAATGGCGAACTCTTTGCCAGTGGCAGTGGAGACAATACCATTAAACTCTGGGAACTCAAAACCGGCAAACTCCGTTTCACCCTGCGAGGACATACAGGATGGGTGAATGCCTTGGCATTTCATCCTAAAGGAAATATGCTGGTGAGTGGGGGTGCGGATAAAACAATTGCCTTATGGAATTTGGACACCCAGGAATTAATTGGGACCTTTTACGGACATACGAGTACCGTGCGATCGCTCTCTATTAGTCCCCAAGGAAATACCCTGATTAGTGGGGGAAATGATAATATGATTAAAATTAGAAACTTACTCACCGGAGAATTACTCCATACCCTTACGGAACATACCGGATCCGTCTGTTCTGTTGCCATTAGTCCCGATGGCAATCTCTTAGCTAGTGGGAGTAATGATACCACTTTGCGCCTCTGGAATGTCGGCACTGGCAAACTTTTGTACACCCTGGCGGATCATTCCAGTGGGGTGACTTCTGTTTCCATTTCCCAAAATAATATGATGGCCAGCAGTTCCGATGATGGGACCATTAAAATCTGGGATTTAGAACAAGCGCGACCCATTCACACCATTCCTCCCTTGAAAACGACTCACGGAAATGAAGGGTATATGTTATGCAGCGCCATCGGTCCCAACGGAGATAAAATTGTCACGGGGTTTGACGGGGGTAAAATTAAAATCTGGGGAATTGGTGACCATTAATTCCTATTCCATCAGAAGTTAGGTTGGATTAACTCAGTTGTGTTGCCCGTCTATCTAAGCCATTATGTCTAACTGTCCGATTTGTCAAGCTGAATTTACCAAAGGAGAATGCGATCGCTGTCCTAAATGTGACTGGGATTTGACCCCCTATCCGGCATCAGTTACCCCGGATATTCGACCGATTATTTTATCAAAAGAACGGGCAAAAGTCGCTTGGGCAAAACGTCTCTGGGCAACCTTGCGATCGCAGCAGGACGAACTCAGAAGCGCCAGCAATCTGATTCAGCAACTAGAACAAGAAACCCAAATTCTTCAGTCTCATTTGACCCAGGTTTCCTCTTCCTTCAATCCTCATGCCTCTCCCGAGTCCCCAAATTTGCACGCCACACCCGTCTCCCCTGTCGAAGTTTTAAAAACTCCCGGCATGGAATGCCACACCACCCTAAGCGGCCATTTTCGCGCCGTCAGTGCGATCGCCTTAGATGCCGAGGGTCAACTCCTCGCTAGTGGCAGTTGGGACAAAACCATTAAACTCTGGAACCTCAAAACCGGCGAAGAACTTCTCACCCTCACCGGCCATTCTTACCCCGTTAATTCCGTGGCACTCAGTTACAATGGCTGGACTTTAGCGAGTGGCAGTAATGATAAAACCGTCAAACTTTGGAAAGCCCAAACCGGACAACCTTTATTCACCAAAACCGGACATCAACAATGGGTCAATGCCGTCACTTTCAGTCCCGATGGTACCCTACTTGCCAGTGGCAGTCTCGACCAAACTATTCGCCTCTACAATGGCATCACAGGACAAGAAGTGGTCACCTTAACCGGACATTTAGCGGCAGTCACTTCCCTGGCAATTAGTCCCAATAATCGCATTTTAGCCAGTGGCAGTTTAGATAAAACTATTAAACTCTGGAATGTAGAAACATCAGAAGAATTTCCCCCGTTATTGGGACATTCCGACGGTGTGACTGCCGTGGGGATATTTCCCGATAATTTAACCTTAGCCAGTGGCAGTTTAGATAAAACCATTAAACTCTGGGATATCAAAACAGCCACCGAGATTTGCACCTTAACTGGACATGGCGATCGCATCAATAGTATTGCCATCAGTCCCGCCGGAAAAATGCTAGTTTCTGCCAGTTCAGACCACACCCTGAAACTCTGGGACCTGAGAAGCAGACAGGAAATTCAAACCTTAACCGGACATTCCGATAGTGTCAATGCCGTTGCCATGACTGCCGATGGTAAAATGCTAGTCAGTGGCAGCAGTGATAAAACCATTAAAATTTGGAAAATGCCGGATTCTTGAAGTGAAGAGGGCCAGTGATTGTCAAAACCGTTTTCTAGTCCCCTTGCCGTAGGGTGAGAAACCGGGTTTCTTGACCCAATTTAGGTCAAAATGCAAAAGTTATTTCAGAAACCCGGTTTCTGGTTCCCTTGCAGTAAGTTGAGAAACCGGGTTTCTTACCCAAATTTAGGTCAAAATGCCACAATTTTTGCAGAAACCCGGTTTCTGGTTCCGTGTTTTGGGCAGATTATTTTAACTTAAACTCATCAAATTTAACCACTGGCGCACTGGGGTTTCGCGCATCAAAACGGTAACTACTGACAATCCCCGTATTCGTTTCAAAAATACTAAAGGCAGAGATATCATTACTGGCAATATAGGGTAACGGTTGACCCTGGTCATCTAGCAGGGGAGCCAGGGTGGGAATAACCGGATCTAAGCCATTGGGATCGCCCGTGGCGATATATGTTTCTTGATAATCTTCCGGCACTTCTCGGGGATTATTTTCATCATGTGCCCCGTAACTGTTCCCCACATTAGAGGTTTCCAAAAAGTGCATTCCACTGGGACTGACGAAGCGATTCCATAGGTGAGAATGTCCGTAAAAAACCAACTGGACTCCCGCTGATTCTAGTAAGGGCAAGACATCCCGAATAATATAATCTTGGTCTTGGGGATATTCATAGCGCACTGCGATCCGCCCAATCCCATCGGATTCTAACCGTTGCACGGGGTTGGTATAAGGCGGAACCACATTTCCTCCCAGGGAATGGGGGGGATGATGAAACATGACAATTTTATATTTGGCTTCGGTAAAGTCGGAACTGGCTAACTCTTGTTCCAGCCATTGATATTGGGGACTGCCTGGAGTAATGGGTTCAAATATATGTTGTCCATATCCCCATTTTTCCGGTTGAGTTAAATGATCCGCCCGTTCTCGATATCGGCCTTTAGTTTTGGGGCCGAGATTGGGATTGCGCCAGATATTGGTAATATATAACACAACTAACCGCACATCGCCGAAGGAGACGGCGTAATAATTTTTTCCTTCAGCATTGGGAAGGTTAAAGATTTCATTAAAGGTTGTGGTATTAAAGGAATTATCAATCAACCAGCGATCGCGCAATACCGGAGACGCTTCAGGATTGATTTCTTCAATCTTTTCCTCGTACAGGCGATGGGCAATCTCCCGGGGAAAAGCATCGATAAACTGCTCATATAAATCTTTTTCTGTAGAAAAACGACCCATCACTTCATGATTGCCAACGGTGGGAAATAGGGGGGCGTGTTGAATAATCTCACCCCCGGTATGAACCTGTTCTCCCGACTCAGATTTAAAGTTATACTGAGCGCGACCTTGCAGGACGGGAAAGAAGGCATTTCCCCGGTTATCATCAAACCATTCCGAAGCGCGATCGGGAATATTGATTAAATCACCGGCATGAAACACCGCATCAACTCGTCCGACGGTTTCGACGACTTTCTGTAAATTCGCTGCTGTCATCGGCATTAACTGATGATCGGACGTGAGCAAAATTTTCAAATCAGTCCCAGGTTCCGGGTTGGCTGCCAGGGTGAAGCGATCGCCCTTAATTTCCACCTGGTCCTCCCGCACACTGGTCACCCAATAGGGGACCCGCACCCCAGGGGTTAATCCAGTAATCTCCGCTTCATGCCGCCAAATCTCTCGGACTATCGGATTCGGATACACCGTTCCGTCTTCGGTTTGACTCCCAAAACGCGATCGCCTATCCTCCCGAGTCCGACTCAGTTTTGTCGTAGTCGCCCCCACCACATTCTCCCCATTTTCCCCATATTCGACCCGATGCTGAATCCCCGCAAACTCCGTAAACCACACCACCTGCACAGAATTGGCGGTGGGAAATTGCAGAAACGGATCCGTTAAAAGTTGGGGCGGAAATACCATGAGACTCAACCAAGGTGACAGGAGGACCAGACAGAGGGAACCGAAAAACAGCAGAATCAACAACCAGAGTTTGCGCGGGGTGCCGATCGCCGATTGTAAAGCTTCCGGTGGGGGAGTCAGCATCATTGGGGTTAAAAGAGGCGAGAAGAATCTCTAGGAATAGTAACAGGCAGTCTAACCCATCCACCGAAAAGCATTAAAGACGCGATCGCGATCGCCCCGATAGTTTTCTCAATCTGACTTCCATCGGGCTTCCAGCAGCCTGGAACTGCCAGTTTTTCGTTGAAGGAGAACCCAATTTCTACCCCCTGGACTTTGACAAGCTGCGATCGCCACGAAACAATAAACCACTAGATACCATAACCTAGAGGAAAACATGAGTCAGTTTTTATTCATAACCGATTTAGATCATACTTATGTCGGGGACGATGCAGCCTTGGCTACACTTCAGGAGGCACTGAGTCAGCATCGCCAAACTTATGGGACAAAAATTGTCTATTCCACCGGGCGATCGCCTGCACTCTACCAGGAACTCCAACAAGAAAAGCAACTCATCCAACCCGATGCAGTCGTTACCTCCGTTGGCACCGAAATCTATACCAATGGCATGGAAGCGTATGACTCCGAATGGGCGGATATTCTCTCGGATGGGTGGGACCGCGATCGCATCCTGGCGACTGCGGGTCATTTTTCTGACTTACTGTCCCAACCGGACTCGGAACAGCGCCCCTTTAAAGTCAGTTATTTCCTGTCCGAGGATGTCGCCCCTGATTTACTCCCCCGGTTAGAATCTGCTTTAAAAGACCGTTCATTAGAGGTCCGGTTGATTTACAGTGGGGGCAAAGACCTAGATATTTTACCCCTCAAGGGCAATAAAGGATTAGCCATGCAGTTTATCCGCAACCGCTACGGCATGGAACCGGAACGAACCGTTGCCTGTGGGGACTCGGGGAATGATATCGCCCTGTTTGAAGTGGGAGAAGAACGGGGGATCATCGTGGGGAATGCCCGACCCGAATTGCGGACCTGGTATGAAGAACATCGCCAGGATAGTCTTTATTTTGCCCAAGCATCCTGTGCCGGTGGTATATTAGAAGGCTTAAAACATTTTGAGTTCTTGTAAACTCAACGGTTGAGGGTGGAGGAGCGATCGCCCTTGAACCTCTCCACTCTCAACCAGGACCCGGGAATCAGACCTTAACCGCATCACAAGGATATCTAATTGCATGATCGGCTATCTCAAAGGCACTGTGGCAGGGGTTCAAAAAAATAGCGGAAATCGAGTTTTCCTAACCTTAGAGGTGAATGGGGTGGGGTATGACTTGCAAATTAGCCCCCGGACGATCCGACAGTTACCGGCAGTCGGGGAAACGTTGCAGATGTTTACCCATCTCCAGGTTCGGGAGGACCAGATGGTTTTGTATGGGTTTGCGTCTCATGCTGAACGGGAATTGTTTCGGCAATTAATTGCCGTGAGTGGGATCGGGACTCAGTTGGCGATCGCGCTGTTGGATACTCTTGAGTTGAACGAATTGGTCCAGGCGATCGTCACCAGTAATACTGCCATCCTCGCCAAAGCGCCAGGGGTGGGGAAAAAGACAGCGGAACGGATTGCGTTAGAACTGAGAACCAAACTGGCGCAATGGCGGAGGGAATCTGGGGTGAGTGCTACTCCAGCAATGGGAATTAAACCGGCATTGCAAGAGGATGTGGAGATGACTTTATTGGCGATCGGATATAGCAGTAGCGAAGTCATGGAATCGTTAGAGGCGATCGCCCAAACCGGCCAATTATCCAACGAGGACCCGGTAGAAGAGTGGATCCGACAGGCGATCGCCTGGTTAGCCTCCCAATAACAAAGAGACCTCTCCCTAAATCCCTCCCCTCAGAGGAGAGGGACTTTGAGAACTCTCCCTTCCAGACCTACAAAAATTAGACAATCTTCCCATCTCCCAACACAAAGAGATCTCTTTTCAAAGCCCCTCCCCTCCGAGGGGAGGGGTTTGGGGAGAGGTTTCTTCCAGCACTAAAATTCCTCCATCCTCCCCATCTCCCCATCCTCCCTATCTCCCCCATCTCCCCAACCTCCCCACCTTCCCCATCTCCCCAAGTCATGTTAAGATTGTGAATTGCCGCGTTTATAGTAGTAAAGCCAAAAAGCAATGACCCTGACGCAAGAGCGCAAACACGAACTCATCAACGAATATCAAATCCATGAGACCGACACCGGATCGGCAGATGTGCAAGTGGCCATGTTGACCACTCGGATTAACCAACTCAGTGCACACCTGAAAACCAACAAAAAAGACCACTCCTCCAGAAGAGGATTGTTGAAAATGATTGGTCAGCGCAAGCGCTTATTGGCCTATATTTTGAAACAAGACCAAGCCCGTTATCGCGCTTTGATTACCCGCCTCGGGATTCGGGGTTAGACCCAACACAAAAGCCAATGTCACAGGAACCCCAACGAAATCGGTTACCGTTTGAGCCCAAACGGAAAAAACCGGCCAAAAACAACTCAACCCCCAAGGCATCCGAAACTCCAGTCTCTGGAAAACCGGAGAAAACCGCTCGTCGTCCGATGTCCAAAGAAGAACGGGCCATTCCCGAAGTGGTCAGCCAACGTATGGTGAGTCGGATGGCAATCTTGTGCGGGGTTCCGACTGCTTTGGGGATGTTTACATTTATCGCCAGCTATTTTGTGATCACGGGGGACTTGTTCCCCTTGCCTAATTTCGCCGTGGTCCTAGTGAGCATGGGCTGCTTTGGACTCGGCGTGATCGGGCTAACCTACGGCGTCCTTTCGGCATCTTGGGATGAAGAGAGCCCCGGAACCCTGTTAGGTTGGCAGGAGTTTACCACCAATTTGGGCCGGATGAACGCAGCGAGGCGAGAGGCGAAGCAAAAAAGTCAGTAGTCATTAGTCATTGGTCATTTGTCATTTGTTGTTTGAGGGAGAACCAAGGACAAGTGACCGATGCTTGAGTTTGAGGATTATAGGGCGATCGGCGATCGGCTGCTCTTTAGCGAAGTGCTGAACCTTGCTAGAAAGAAGCCATCACTTAGGAAGAGCCGATCGCCGACGAGAGCCGTTAAAAAGTCTGTACAAAAGCAAATAAGCCCCGTAACATACCATGATCATTGTAATGAAGGTCGGCACACCTGAAGCCGAAATTGACCGCCTCAGTGCAGAATTGACCGACAATTGGGGTCTGACCCCGGAGAAAATTGTCGGTCGCTATAAAGTCGTGATTGGACTCGTGGGGGATACGGCAGACTTGGATCTGCAACAACTCCAGGAAATGAGTCCGGCGATCGAACAAGTCCTGCGAGTAGAACAGCCCTTTAAGCGCGTCAGTCGGGAATTCCGCCACGGCGAAGCTTCAGAAGTCGTGGTGAATACCCCGAATGGTCCGGTTCACTTTGGGGAAAGCCATCCCATCGTGGTGGTCGCAGGACCCTGTTCTGTGGAAAACGAGGAGATGATTGTTGAGACGGCCCGCCGAGTCAAAGCGGCTGGGGCCAAGTTTTTGCGAGGCGGCGCATTTAAACCCCGCACCTCGCCCTATGCGTTCCAAGGACATGGGGAAAGTGCCTTAGAGTTACTCGCCAAAGCGCGGGAAGTGACGGGGTTGGGAATTATTACCGAACTGATGGATGCGTCAGATTTGGATATGTTAGGCGAAGTTGCCGATGTCATCCAAATTGGGGCTCGGAATATGCATAATTTTTCCCTGTTAAAGAAAGTCGGTGCTCAGGATAAGCCGGTTTTACTCAAACGGGGAATGTCTGCCACCATTGAAGAGTGGTTGATGGCAGCGGAGTATATTTTAGCCGCAGGCAATCCCCGGGTGATTTTGTGCGAACGAGGAATCCGGACTTTTGATCGGCAGTACACCCGGAATACTTTGGATTTATCGGTGATTCCAGTGCTGCGGAAACTGACTCACCTACCGATTATGATTGATCCCAGTCATGGAACGGGTTGGTCGGATCAGGTGCCTTCGATGGCACGGGCGGCGATCGCAGCAGGAACCGATTCTCTGATGATTGAAGTCCACCCAACGCCGAATAAAGCCCTTTCTGATGGACCCCAATCCCTCACCCCCGATCGCTTCGATCGCCTGATGGGAGAAGAGTTGGCCGTCATTGGCAAAGCCGTCGGTCGCTGGACGGTTCCCACCCCCGTCTTAGCGTAAAGGGCTATTCCCTCTGGGAAAACTAGCCTAAAGTAGGGGCAGACAATCATACTGCCCCTACATCCGATCCGGGGATCTCCCTTAATTTGTATCAGTCCAACTTCTCCTTATGCTCGTCCAGTGCTTTCAGTTGAGCTAACTGTTCATCCACTTGCCGAATTAACTGGTTGAGCGCTGGCAGTGCATCTAACTTCCCTAACGATAGATCGGGAAGTTTACTGGCGCGATCGCGCAATTCATCCACTTTCCGCTGAAGTTGTAGCGCTAGTCGCAAGGCATCCCGACTTAAATCCTCCACCTGCTGCTGCTTGTAAAACTTTAAAGCCGCCCCCCGTAACACTTGCAGGGTTGCTCGTTCCCCTTCAGTTCCCGGCATTACCCGCAAGCGTAATAATAAATCTTCTTTGTTATAGCGCCGTTCAATTTCCACCTGTCTCGGTTTTTGGAGGGGAATTAACGGCAAATGTGCCAATAGCTTGAGTTCGTTCATCACCCCCCCAAACAGGGACAGTTCCAACCCATCCATCACCGACTGCACCACCCCATCCTGACTCCAGAGAATTCGCCCATGTTGGGATTGGCGCTCGAAATAAAGCCGCCCGATACCCCCTTCTAAAATTCGCCCTAATAACTCCTGTAAAAGCTCCTTGGGGGGTAAATTTGCCAGTTCATCCAGAGGAGAGTGAGGTTGAGAGGCACTCACTTGCAACACGGGTACTGCCGCCCCTGGTAACATCGGTGCCGAGTGAGGTGGGGGTAAGCTCGGGCGATCGCTGTTAGCGGAATGGGGATGGGGCGGGGGGAGCACATCGTTCCGAGAATGCACTGCCACCGAGGAAACATGGGAGGGATTCGACACAGGAGGCATCGGCGGGGCGGGAACGTGACTCCCCGGGGTATGAGGTGCAGCCGATGCCTTTTTCTTCCCCGTGTGCATATAGTTTAAATAGGCACTGAGCATCGAGCGGTGAATCTCCGTAGAGATCTTCTCTGATACCAGAGAACACCTCATATATCCTAGAATGCGGCGGACATATTCCAAGGCGGCAGAATCTTCGGGATCGACCATACCCAGGTGGAGACGGCTCCCTTTAATGGACAACGGTAACACCTCATGATACAGGCAGGCTTCAAAAGGCAACAGGTTGTCAATTAGCTGGAAGATTTGCTCGGAATCCATTTGTGCTGCCCAGTTAGTGACGGTTTTGGTTTGCATTGGTGAAAGGACTCGGTGCTGTTGTGTTCAAAACAAAGAAAACCCACAATCGTGACACCAATGACCCAAGGTTGTCAGGGTGGGTCCCACTCCTGACTATCCAAGTTAAAGAAATGCTGGCGGGTTATTCATATTTTCTGGCTTGATCGCCCGACAAGTCAAGTCCCATACCACGCCGGAGTGTACACTTCCCAACAAGGTAGCCAAGAATCACACCCTGTGTCAAATTTTGAGTACAATTGGCAAGTTTTCAACGGATTGAGATGCACCCAGTTATTTCCTCAATTCCAGTGATTCCGCTGCCGGGATTAACTTGCGTCACCAGTTACACCTGGGGTGAGGAATATTAGGAGAAAGATTCGCTAAAGTTGGACAAATTGGGGATAAGGCTGTCACACTTATCGGCCTCTCAACTCTCATTCAATGCACCAGAAATCAAGGGACAGCGGTAGTCCGGGTGAGTTGATTTAATATTCTTCTTGTAAAGTAACACTTTTCCGAAGAAAAAGTTAACAAGGTTTAATCAGCCATCGGGTTCCGAACGGCTATTTCGGAGGGATTGAGCCGCTAAATAAAGTTGGGTCCATTCTCCTAATACTTGAGAAAGTTTGAGACCTTGCTTTTGGGCGATCGCCTCTAGGGATTGTCCCTGCTTGAGTTGATTGAGAAGTTGTTGCTGCTCTGGGGTGAGGGTTTGATAAAATTGTTCCCACTGCGTCGAGGTTAGACCGAACCCGTGGTCTTGTAAGCTAATTTGTAGCCAGTTGGCGACTAACTCCGGTTCGATTTTCAGGGAAAAGACACGGATGGCATGGTAGCTGACTTTTTCCCGCAAGCGATAGACTTGCTTAACGGGTAAATTTAGACCCTTGGCGATCGCATCTTGGGAGCAACCTTGAAGATACAATCGCAACCAATCTGCGGCAATGGGATCCACATTTTTCGCCAAATAGTCGGCAAACTCCTGTTGGACATTTTGTCGTAAGAGTTGTTGTTCTTCCCAGGCGATCGCATCTTGCGCGTTGGCGATCGCCTGAGCATCCAACAAACTAATCGACCCCTCGGACTCATCGGATCCAATTTCATCAGAAACCAGCCGAATCAATTCCGCCTCCGGCACCTGAGTTAACCCCCCACGTTGGGACCTCCGCAGATAGTTAAAAAACCGATACGCCAGCAAGGGTTGATTTCGGACCGGACGTAAGCAATATTCTTCAATGGTTGCCAACAACAGCGCATTTCTGACCCGCGAGGTTTGGGTGGATTTACCAATCCAGGCAATTTGCTGCTGCATATAGCGATCGCGTTCACACAACTCCTGGATCACTTCCTGGACCACATCCACAACAGTCCGCTGGCGATCGCGACTCAGAGCCACCCAGGTTTTAATCTTATTCCGGAGTAAGACCAACGAAGACAACCGTCGGATTAAATTCGTATAAGCTCGTTCCGGCGACACCCCGAGGACCCTCAGCAAAATCCGATAGCGATAGTCCATCGCCGAACGGATGATTTCTAGCTTTTCTGGCGTCAGGGCCTCAAACCGATCCGGATCCTCCCCCAACAGCCATTGCACGATACTCTCGTGGGTGCTGGCTGGATGCTCTGGACAATCCTGGGATAGGCGCGATCGCCACTCTTGCGCCAGTTTTTCTGCCAACGTCATGATTACTCCTCACCTCTAACACGCTTCCCACTCTTACCGATTCTAAGCTCATCCTGAAGCCACGGCGAGGGTCTGCGGTCCTAATCCTTCCCAACATTGCACCTCACGCCATCCCGACACCGATTCCTCATCCTCCAACTTTTTAACCCTTCATCCCCTCCGTACTCATAAGGATCCATCTGGTCTACTACTTTATTGTTGCACTCATGGCGATTTTTCACGGGTTACATCCGGGCCCTAACAGGTCCTAGGAGGCCCGGATTCAACTCCCAGAGACAACAATACCTTCACCAATTTAATGGTCACTGGCCTCTGATGAATGTTGATGGATACAGCCGACCGACTGGATAAGCGTTTCAAAATCTGACCCAATAAAACTGGGTCAGGTTTTTCCTTAAGCAGTTTTATCGTTTCTTGAAGCATAGCCATAACCTCTACATTGACTTTTGAGATCCAGAACACTGCACAGAGGCCCCTTCTGGGTGACCTTTAACAGATAATGGGATAAATTCACCATAAAAAATGAAAGATTGGCCGCATCAGTCACCCCGGTCTCCTTCACATTCATAAACTCTTCTAATCCCCAAAATTGTTTGGCATCTCTAAAGTTAAATTTTATTTCAAATCCTAGTCAATAATCATCAATTCTCTCCCCATAACTTAAGTCTAAATCTCTGGAGAATAAAATGACATGGCTGTGGCTTGAAGTCCCCTGGTTGGTCTTGACTATAATCACCACATTCAAAGATTGAGCAATTTTTTTGTGAAGCAGAGTAGTTTGATAAATCTCTGTCGTAATTTTTTTCAAATACTCAGCGGTAATTTGCCCAACCTGAAGATTGAGTCGATACTTGCCGTTAGTTTTTTGTTCTGAATCTGAGGATTTACAAGAAAAATATAAACCCGAGTCTTCGCGCAATTTAGGAATCAACTTAAACTTCAATTGACGAGCCATTTTTAATGCGTTATTACCCCCCTCAAATCTCCGTTCACCAATAAATACTTAAAAGAGAAAAATTGATTTACACAGACCAATAATCGAGCAATTGCTTCCTTAGCAAAAGGCGAAGCGGGCCTCAATGAGTCCCGAGTATATGCTCACTTTCCTTGCCCCAGGTCTCGTCACGTAGCATAAGTTCTCGATATTTTTCTTGCGCTTATCCTGCAGTGGGAGTGTTGATAAAACTATCAAAATTAGACATCTCAAAAAATTACAGTATCTGCCATAACAAGAGTTACTTTTATTTTTTTTGTTTTGCCATCAGCGTAATTCTAAAATATATTGAAGAACACCCCGAATTAACCCAGATGCTTATAGGAATAACTTACGATAAGTTACAAGACTTGTGGAGGGAAGCGGACATTGTACACCTCCGAAAAAAGCGGAGGCCGACCGATTAAAAACCACCAAGAATGTCAAAAAGGCGGGTCGTAAAATCACGTTACCTATTCAAGAACAAATTCTTCTAACTTTGGTTTATCTTGACCAACATCCTTCGTTCCTGTATCTGAAAGTTCAATTTGGAGTTTGTGAATCTACAGCTAACATCATCTTTTGGTATTGTATGCCAATTTAACTGAATTATTACCCCTCATTATTTTAGAATAGGTCAAAAAAAAGTGGGAGACCAAGAAGTATTGAAAGAAATACTCACTCTTCATGACTTAACAGTAAATAGCACGGAACAACCCATAGAACGGTCTACTGACAACCCAGACTAAAAAGAATATTTCTCAGCAAAAAAGAAAAACTACACCCTCAAAAATCAATTAATTGTTATCCCTAAATAGCAAGATATTGTGGATGAAACAATTAAAAAAAGGCAAGTTAGTGATATTAAAATAGAGAACATAAAAAGAAGTTCGACCCCAATCAAAAGTTTAAAGGGGACAAGGCTTACGTCGGAGTATTTCAAATGTCTACTCCTCATACATGAAAAACTTAACCATCAAAAACTAAGTCTCGAACAGAAAGAGGAAAATAAAATCTTTTCAGCTAACCTAATTCTTGTAAAACTTTTAATGGAACAACTAAAAATATTTTGGATTACTACCAAAAGATTTAGGCTTATACGCTCAAATTATGAGTCGGTAATTTCTACCGTATGTGGTTGGGTAAGATTGCGAATAGGAACCCTAATTTAACCTAACTAAACTTTAAAACTTTTTAACTGCATATACCGACTAATGAGCAAGGATAATTTGGTGATTTTTAACTTAAATATCCTCAAACCCCTACATTCTCGTAAAAAATAAATGCAGATGAAAAGTAATTGTTTATCCTATAATCCTTGCCAGGTAATATTTTGGGAATTTTGGAGATGTCTATTTGGAATCTGACAACCGGGGAACTGCTGGATACGCTCACTGAGCATACTGAATCGGTGGAATCTCTCGCCTTTACTCCTGATGGACGAACTCTGGTTCATGGTAGTGGAGG
Organism: Oscillatoria sp. HE19RPO; assembly: GCF_024220515.1. Taxonomy (GTDB): domain Bacteria; phylum Cyanobacteriota; class Cyanobacteriia; order Cyanobacteriales; family Laspinemataceae; genus Laspinema. The sequence continues at coordinate 6,458 of NZ_JAMXOT010000039.1, read as the reverse complement.
GGTTTGGACTGCGAATGGTGACAACAGCATCAAGATTTGGCGGTTACAATAAATAACCGTAAGGCTCTATTTGTTTAGTATCTACATCAATTATCAGGTAAATGATTAACGATGTTCACTGAAACGGATAAAAAATATTATACTCCCGAAGAATACCGGGTATTGGAAGAACAGGCGGATTATAAAAGCGAATACCGCGATGGAGAAATTGTACCCATGACAGGGGAGGCTACTCATCAGAATGAATTGGCGTTAACCTTAGCTGCTTTACTCAAACTGAAACGCAGAACACAAAACTATCGGGTTTATATGGGTAATGTTCGGCTGTGGATTCCTCGCGATCGCCAATACACCTCTCCCGATGTGATGGTGATTGGTGGCGAACCGATTTATACGGATACGGGAACGACCACTGTTACGAATCCATTGCTGATGGCGGAGGTTTTATCGAAGTGTACGGAAAATTATGACCAAGGCGATAAATTTATGTATTATCGCTCAATACCGGAAATGTGGGAATATTCGTTAATTGAACAAACTCGGTTTTATGTGATTCAATATTATAAAATTGAGAAGCATAATTGGATGTTAACGGAATGGGAAAGTGAAGCAGCAGGGGTGCGGTTGAAACTTGTTCATTTTGAGCTGTCTTTGGGTGAACTTTATGAAGGGGTTGAGTTTAAGGGATGATTAAAAATAAGATGAATTTAACTTAATCTTTAACCAACGGTCTAAACTTTTTTGCAGAATAGCGAATTACCCTTTATCCTAGGACAGGTGAATGTCAGTTTAGGGAATCGTTCGATGTTTGAACAGTTATTTACGGAATTTACCGATCGCGATCGCACCGTCCAAAGCAGTCGTCGTCCCCTCAAAGGCGTGATTATTGGTACAGGTCAGGTGGGAATGGCTTGCGCTTATTCCATGTTAATCCAAAATACCCTGGATGAGATGCTCTTGGTAGATGTCAACCAAGAAAAACTCCAAGGGGAAGTCATGGACTTACTCCACGGATTACCCTTCATCGACCCCACGGGAATCCGTTCCGGTACTTTGGCCGAAAGTGATGACCCAGATATCGTCATTATAACCGCTGGAGCAAAACAACAACCCGGGGAAACTCGTTTAGATTTGCTCAATCGCAATGTACAGATTTTCAAAAAATTGATTCCGGATATTGTCCAATATTGTCCTCATGCGATTCTGCTGTTGGTGACAAATCCGGTGGATATTATGACTTATGTCACCCTGAAGTTATCAGGGTTTCCCTGTAACCGAGTTTTGGGTTCGGGTACGGTTCTGGATACGGCCCGATTTCGGTACTTGTTGGCGAATCAATTACAGATTGACCCGCGCAGTTTTCATGCTTATATTATCGGGGAACATGGAGATAGTGAGGTTCCGGTTTGGAGTAAGGTGAATATTTCTGGGATGAATCTGTGCAGTGGAGGAATTGAGGACTGTTCTAAAGCAGATCAAGACCGATTGCAAGGGATTTTTGACCAGGTAAAAAATGCAGCCTATGAGGTTATTAAGCGCAAGGGAGCGACCTCTTATGCCATTGGGTTAGGGGTGACGGATATTGTGAAAGCGGTGTTGAGAAATCAAAACCGGGTGTTAACGGTGAGTAGTTTGATTCATGGGGTGAATGGCATCAATGATGTCTGTCTGAGTTTGCCTGCGGTGGTGAATCGGGAGGGGGTGACTCGGGTTTTGGATTTATCTTTGACGGCGAATGAAGAAAAGTTACTGCAAAATTCGGCTACGGTGTTGAAAGAGGCGATCGCCAAGTTGGAGTTATAGGTGAGATAGAATATCTCTAACTCCTTCACCCATTTAATTGTTATAGTCGCGGCAGTAGTATATATACTGCCGCGATTGATGGGAATAACTCAAAACTGACACATATTTGTAGAACGAGTGAAGCCGATTTGTAGGGTTGATTCGCGAATCAACCCTACAAATCGGGGGTGATGAGTAAGTCCTAATAGATTATACAAAAATTTCCAAAAAAGAGACCGATCGCCTCAAAGACATCAAGACATCAAGACCGCATGAGTGAGAAACCTGGTTTTTGGCCCAAGTTGCTGTTAATGACTCCAGATTTTGTACAGAAACCGGGTTTTTGGCCCTGAGATGGAATCGGGGACCGGCATCCTGGGAGGAGAGGCGATCGCCCTCAAGATGGTCAATGGGTGAGCAAATTCGTTAAATTAAGACCAATCAACCCAAATATTTCTCAGGCCAAACCCACCCTAACTCCTTGGAGACTTAACCTCATGACTGCTACTTCTTCCCAGGCGAATCCATTTCCCTTTGATTTTGCGCCGCATCCGACTGGAGATGCCGAACTCCTGCAACAACTCGCCTTTATCCCCGGATTGAAAGAAACTTTGGCCGTGCGTCAGGTTCATGCCTTGGAACACGCCACCGTCTGGGTATTGAGCGAAACCTCCGGTGAGAGGGCCCCCGAAACCAGCCAAGCGGGGCGATCGCTGGATAACGATGGATTGGGGGGGATGTCCACCGATCGCGGATTTTATCTCTATGGTCAGGTTAACCTCCTTGACCTGCGTCGTGCGGTTCATGTCGCCCACGATCGCCTGACCCGGGGAGAATGGGACCTGGCAGTTCATCCCCGTTGTGGCACCAATCTGTCCGTGGGAATGCTGATCGCCGCCGGGTTGGCTTTTGGCATCACAATGGTCCTTCCCCGAGACCCCATCTCCCAACTCTTGGGTTTAGGAGTCGCGGCAACCGCTGCCTCTCAGGTGACCCCAGACCTCGGCATCCTAGCTCAACGCTACCTCACCACGGCCATTCCCTATAATCTGGCGATCGAAGAAATCACCCCCACCCAGGATATGTGGGGACGTTCCGCTCATTTTGTCGGGGTCCGGTGGATCGAGTAGTTAATAAAACTTAAAGATTGGAACATTCCAGAGTATCCCGTTAGAGTAGTACGCTGAGAAGCAATTCCTCTTAAACTTTTCGTTCAATTCATCAGAAGGAAAAAAACACATGGTTCAACGTGGTTCTAAAGTTCGCATTCTGCGGAAAGAGTCCTACTGGTTTCAAGAAGTTGGCACCGTTGCCACTGTAGACCAAAGCGGGATCACCTATCCCGTGATTGTTCGCTTTGACAAAGTGAACTACGCCGGAGTCAACACCAACAACTTCGGGATGAGCGAAGTTGTGGAAGTCGAAGCGCCCAAAGGTGGAAAAGCTGGGGCTGGCAAAGGTGGCACCGCAACCAAGGCTGCTGCGCGCAAAACCGGGACCGACGCCACCAAAGGCACCAAAAAGACCGCCAAACCGGAAGCCGGTGCTAGCGGTACGGTAGAAGGCGATCCCAACCAAGGAACTGAAGCCCGTTAATCGGTGCCGGAACTCCCTGAAGTTGAAACAGTGTGTCGAGGGTTAAATCAATTAACCCTCGGTACGAGTATTCTGGGTGGCGATGTTTTGCTAACGCGAACCATTGGCCACCCAGTTTCACCTAAAGATTTTTTGGAGGGAGTCCAGGGATGCGCGATCGCCTCCTGGCAACGGCGAGGCAAATATCTCCTGGCGCAACTCTCCCAATCACCGGATTCCGATGCGTCTCACCGAGGCAGTTTAGGAGTCCATCTGCGGATGACCGGACAACTGTTATGGGTCCAGCGAGAGGAACCCTTGCAGAAACATACCCGAGTGCGCCTCTTCTTCGAGGGCGACTGGGAATTGCGATTTGTAGATCAACGCACCTTCGGTCAAATGTGGTGGGTCCCCCCAAATGTCCCCACCCCCTCAATCATCACTGGATTAGCCAAATTAGGGCCAGAACCCTTTTCCCCTGAATTTTCGGTCGAATACCTGACGCGCCAACTCCACAAGCGTCAAAAAGCGATTAAAACAGCCCTCCTGGACCAAACCATTGTTGCTGGGGTGGGGAATATTTATGCCGATGAAAGTCTTTTCCTGAGTGGGATTTTGCCGACCAAGCTTTGTGCACACCTGAGTCGGGTAGAAATTGAGCGACTGCACAGGCAGATTATTGAAGTTTTGCAAACGGCGATCGCTGCCGGAGGAACCACCTTCAGCAATTTTCTCAACGTCAGCGGTGTGAATGGGAACTATGCGGGAGTCGCTTGGGTTTACAATCGCGCGGGGCAACCTTGCCGCGTTTGTGGTACTCCTCTCCATCGTCTGAAGTTGACCGGACGTTCTAGCCATTTCTGCCCCAATTGTCAGCGTTAGAGTTTGGGGAGATTGTGTTCCTGTTCGTAGTAACGACTTCAGTCGTTCTCTTCATGTTCGTAGTAACGACTTCAGTCGTTACCGCGTGACTTGGCGGATGCCAAGTCACGCACCCCTGTCCGGATCTTCCAGTTCCTTACTACGAACGGGGAAGAACGACTGAAGTCGTTACTACGAACGGGGAAGAACGACTGAAGTCGTTACTACGAACGAAGAGAACGACTGAAGTCGTTACTACGAACGGGGAAGAACGACTGAAGTCGTTACTACGAACGGGGAAGAACGACTGAAGTCGTTACTACGAACGAAGAGAACGACTGAAGTCGTTACTACGAACGAAGAGAACGACTGAAGTCGTTACTACGAACGAAGAGAACGACTGAAGTCGTTACTACGAACGGGGAAGAACGACTGAAGTCGTTACTACGAACGAAGAGAACGACTGAAGTCGTTACTACGAACGAAGAGAACGACTGAAGTCGTTACTACGAACATCCTCCCCATCCTCCCCATCCTCCCCATCTCCTGACCCCGGAAGGGATTAAAATTAGGGAGAGAAAGCGTTTTAACACAGTGCAGAGCAAGTTATGGCAGTTAAAAAAGGTAGTATGGTTCGCGCCGTTCGCGAAACGTTGGACAATAGTTTAGAAGCAAGTGCTAGTGATTCGCGCTTCCCCAGTTATATCTTTGAAACCAAAGGGGAAGTCGTAGACATGAATGGGGACTATGCCCTGATCAAGTTTGGTCAGATGCCTGCCCCGAATGTCTGGCTGCGAATCGACCAAATCGAAGAATTCAAGTAAACCCTAAACTGTTCAACGGTTGTATTAATCATGTCCTCCTCCCCCTTTTTTCCTCCCTCTTGTCAGAAGGCTCGTGTTTCCATTATTGGTGCGGGTAAAGTTGGCAGTACCCTCGCCCAACGAGTCGCCGAAAAAAATTTAGCCGATGTGGTGATGCTGGATGTCCTGGAAGGGATGCCCCAAGGGCTTGCCCTGGACTTGATGGAAGCCCGGGGGGTGGAGGGTCATGACCGGCAAATTGTGGGTACGAATGATTATGATGATACGGCGAACTCGGATATTGTGGTGATCACTGCCGGTCGTCCTCGCAAACCGGGGATGAATCGCGATGATTTGATTGAGATTAATGCCAAGATTGTTAAGACAGCAGCTAAGGAGGCAGTCGCCCGATCGCCTGAAGCCATCTTAATTGTGGTTACCAATCCCCTCGATGTGATGACCTACGTTGCCTGGGAAGCCTCGCAACTCCCCTGCCGTCGGGTGATTGGTATGGCAGGAGTCCTGGATGCGGCGCGCTTTAAAACGTTTATTTCGATGGAACTGGGGGTCTCAATCCAGGATATCAAGGCAATGGTCCTGGGAGATCACGGACAATTAATGGTTCCTCTGCCACGCTACACCACGGTGGAGGGGATTCCCCTGATGGAACTGATGGATGCTCAAACCATTGAGCGAATTGTGGAGCGCACGCGCAATGGGGGCACGGAAATCGTAGAATTAATGAAGACCGGGAGTGCTTATTTTGCTCCAGCCTCTTCGGTGAGTTTGATGATTGAAGCAATTTTGCTCGACCAGTCGCGAATCGTTCCGGCTGCGGCTTATCTTCAGGGTGAATATGGGTTACGCGATCTGTTCATCGGGGTTCCTTGCCAGTTAGGATGCCGAGGGATTACTCAGGTGTTAGAACTCGAACTGGACGAGGCAGAACGGGCGGCCTTCCAGGCTTCTGCTGAATCCGTTGCCCAGCATTTGCAGCAAGCTCACGAGATTTTATCAGGCAGCACCTCGGGTTAACTGAAGTGGGTTGGGAAATCGGGGGTTTCTACATCTTTGGAAAGAGACCTAACCCCCCAGCCCCCTTCCCTCTTAGGGAAGGGGGAGAAAGAGGGAAATTCCCCCCGTACAGCAATGAAAAAATTGGATTATTCTCCCTCTCCTCTATAGAGAGGGCCGGGGAGAGGTCAGACTGGTTTTTAGGCAAAATTGAGATGCTCCCCTATGGGAAATCGCTGTTGATGAGTAACAAATTTGGACCCGAAACCCGGTTTTTTATCCTTCTTAGGGAACTCCAAAAAATAAAACCTTCAAAAAACCCGCAGGCTCAAGCCTGGGGCTACACGGACAAAGCCCGCCTGCGCGGGCTAAAAGAGCCTTGTTAGGTGCGATCGCATCAAAGCAAGGATGATTTATTTGTTG
>NZ_JAMXOT010000383.1 GCF_024220515.1 Oscillatoria sp. HE19RPO | reverse complement strand
GGGCGCAATGCTTGCGCCCTCCGGAGGGCGCAAGCATTGCGCCCCTACATTGACTACTCCATTGAGCAGTCACTGCAAACGAACGTTTTGGAGATTTTATTTTTTGGAGTTCCCTAAGGGCAGAAAATTGTGCTAAAAGAGATCGAGTTGCCTGCTGCGATCGCCTCGAATCAATGCCTGATTCCAATCCTGTCTTTAACCATTTTCCCTGTCCCCGTTGTGGCGCTTCGCTCCGATTGAAGCCTCGCACCCCCCGATTTAATTGCCCTAATTGTGATTGGCAAGATTCACTGTTTCAACCCTCTGAACCTGTTCTTTCACAATCCTTAAGGGTCACAAAGGTGGCAACATCTCAGGTTAACTCCCCTTCAATTTCTCCAGTTTCTGACAGATTCTCTTCCCCCTCCTGGGAAAAAAAGGAACTTCCTGTTTGGCTTTGTCAGTCTTCTGCGCGATCGCCTCAAACTACTCAAACCCCTGGGGCGATCGCACCAAATCCCTCCAAATTTGTTATCCCCCTGAGTACGGTGGCGATCGCGACAGTCACCCTCACCGCTTTTCATCTGTTCGGAGGGTTCACTCCCCAGTTTGCTCCCTCGGTGATGCTTTCTCCGCCCTCCCCAGAGGATGAAGTTACAGCCATTCCCCCGGAAGATGCCTTTCGCCAAGCTGTCAATGCCGCGATGACAGCGGCGACCCTGACGCAATCTGCACGCACTCAGGCGCAATGGCAAACGGTAGAGTCCTGGTGGTCCGAGGCAGTCACCCTGATGGAAGCGGTCCCTCCCCACAGTCCCGATCGCCCTGTTGCTGAACAAAAGGCAGTCGAGTACCAAACCAATTGGTCCTATGCTCGTACCCGAATCACCCAAATCGCTTACGCACCCCCGCCACCGCCTCCACTCTTCCCGATGCCAGTCACAAACTCCCCCTTACCGCCCCCTCCACCTCCAACCCAAGCCCCTTCTCCCGCGCCCCAACCCCACGAAATATTCCGCTACGCGGTGAATCAGGCGATGAGTGCCGCCAGTTTGACCCAATGGGCCGAAACTCAGGAAGACTGGATGAAGGTTACTCAGGAGTGGGAACAGGCGATCGGTCTGATGGAATCCGTCCCAGAAGAGAGTCGAGACTATTCGACAGCCCAGAAAAAGGCCCAAGAATACCAAACCAATCTCCTTTACGCTCAAGAACGAGTCAACCAACTCTCCCCCTAGGGCCAGCGTCAGTACCGTATGAGAACCCCAGGACAAGAAACCAGCGTTTCTGTCCAAGATTTTTGACGCACTGCCAGAGATTTCCTCAACCTCCCCATCTCCCCCATCTCCCCCAACCTCCCCATCTCCCCCATCTCCCCCATCTCCCCATCTCCCCCATCTCCCCAAAATCTTCTCAGGATCACAGGAAAAGTTAACCTGTTGCAATACTTAGTCCCCGTACCCTCATCGGAATCCCAGTATTGACAGGACTTTCCAGTGATCCCAAAGATTTGTGTAAATTTTTGTAAAAATCAGCGGTTTTGTAGCATTTTTTACAGAATTTACCTTTATAGTGAAAACAGGAGAAAAAACTCCAGCAAAAAACTCCCCCGAAAAAAACCAGGAGGCTACTCAAATGTCTACTCAAGATCAAGCTCGTGCATTAATGATGCGTCACCATCAAGTTGTCAAAAACCGTCAGCAATCCATGTTATTCCGCAGCGCCGCTGAAATCGGACTGGATCCCGACGACTACTCCAGCACCATTCAAGGCAAACCCCCGTCTGACTTCAGGACCTCTTATGACCGCTCTAAATCTACGATGAGCTAAGTCAATCCCCTTGTCCCTGACAGCAATCATTTTTTTTGTAAAATTTCACCGATAAAAAAAGGAGAATAATCCAATGTCTGAAGATCTAGCTCGCGCAAGAATGAATCGTCATCAACATCTCGCCAAAAATCGCCAGCAATCCATGTTGACCCGAAGTGCTGAAGAAATTGGTTTAGACGAGAGTGAATGCTGGAACAGCAATGCGGACCAATGCCAGTCTAATGGCTGTCAGCCTTATAACAGCAATGGCGCATCCATGAGCTAATCCGAAACAGTCGGTCTGAATCGCAAAACTCAATCGGATTTTGTGCCGACGATCGCGACAAAAATTCTGAGAGCCTCTGATTCTCGCTAATATTAGCCCGTTGAATTCAACTATTAAATTGCATCGACCTCCAATTAAGGGCCTGCTTTAACTCAAAAGCAGGGCCCTTAAATTTTTTTGGGGGTTAAACCCGATACGCGATCGCCCTCTCATCGTTTTCTGGCAAATTGAGATGGGATGCCCTAGCTCGTGATACGGTAAAAGCTTAGGCAAATTCCGAAGCAGATCGTTCGCGCCTGGGTTATGCAACAACCATCTTCTGATCGTCCACAGTTCCATTGCCTGTCGATTGAATTGACCGGCACCCCTATCCTAGATCCGCCCAATGGCACCGCATTCCTAGATTTGAACTTGACCCTACACTTTCAGGAAGTCTGGCAAGAGGTCCTCGGCGGTCGTTTTAAGTTTGGGTTGACGGGTGGCAAGCTCATGCTAAATCTGGAAAATGCGACCCTCCCCGAGGGAGTGGGTTTGCTCACCGAATTAGCAGACATCACTTCTTCGCCATCGCAGATCATTTCCTGTCAAGTCACCACCGCGACCCCAACTCCTTCCCATTGGATTTTAGACCTGACCGGGAATGGCTCCATTCTCAAAGGCAGTCTAGGACTTCTGAAACTCGCCCGGTTGCAAGTCAGCGGAACCCCTGTGCGCGTACAAGCCACATTCCAGGTCACTGCCGCTAATATCCTCATGGTAGAGTCGGAAGGACTGTGGCCCCACGATATCAATCCCAATCAACATGGCATTTTAGAGCGACTGCTGACGCGATCGCTCGTGGAACGTCAGTTCCAACCGCATCTCACTCGAACCGAACTGCACTATGCTGGCTCACCGGAAGCACCCACGGCGGTAGAAGAGGTTCCCCCCCATCGAGACTTGTCCCCGATTGCGGAGGCGATCGCCCCAATTTTAGACGCGACCACCGATAACTTTATCGAACTGGCAAAACTCGCCGATCTGGACCCGTTTCGGGATTTCGCTGGGGCCAAACTCTGGGGTTGTAACTTACGCGGACTTGACCTCAGCGGTGCTGAACTCCCGGGGGTAAAATTGCGCGGTGCTGACTTGAGTGATGTTGATTTAAGTGAAGCGAACTTGGCTGGGGCCAAATTAGCTGGGGCTGATGCCAGTGGTGCACTGTTGAGCGATGCCAATCTATCTGGTGCAGACCTCCATCGATGCAGTTTGGCCCTGGCTTCTTTGAGCGGGGCCTCCCTCAAAAATGCCAATCTGCAAGAGGCTTCTTTGAGTAATGCCAATCTCAGTGATGCGGACTTGTCTGGGGCGAATCTAACTGGGGCTGATTTGCATCAGGCCGGGTTAGTTATGACCAACCTCACCAATACGAACCTGACTGGGGCGAATGTGGATCAAGCTCGTTTCAAGCTGGATTCGGGTTTATCTGCACAGATGGAACAGGACCTCAAGGCACGCGGGGCTATTTTTGAGCCTTGATACTACCCGAACATCGTTGAACGGTTTGATTCAAAAGTGAATTGCTCCCCCTTGAACCTGATGCTGAAGTGATTAATATGACGAGTGAAGGAGATTTACTGCTAAAACAAGGAATTGCCCAATATCAGCAGGGGGAGTTTGAGGCGGCCCTGGAGTCTTGGCGTCAGGCGGTGACCCTTTATCGAGACATGGCTGAACGCGGTCGGGAAGGGGCGGCCCTAGGGAATATGGGGGCGGCGTATCAGGCCCTGGGAGATCTCAAAGCGGCAATTGCCTGTTACGAGCAGCATCTGGCGATCGCCCAAGATCTGGAGGACCTCCAGGGACAGGGAAATGCCTTGTTAAATTTAGGAACGGCTTATTCGACTCTGGGAGAGTATGAATTGGCGATCGCCTATCAACAACGCCGGATGGCGATCGCAATTGCAATGGCGGATAAAGCCTTGGAGGGTCAACTCCTCTATCAGTTAAAAATCGGGTATCAGCACCTCGGGGAGGGCGATCGGGTGCGGGATTGTCAGGACCGTCTCCTGGCGATCGCCCGCGAGTTGTTTTTTGAAACTAAAAGCGATGATTTTATCGCGATCGCCCATAGTCTGGGACTCAATCCCCTGGAGGATTTTGCTGGGGGTAATCTGAGCAATCTCGATTTCCATTATGCGGACTTGAGTCGTGCGGAGTTGGAAAATGCCGATTTTAGCAATGCATATTTGGAACTGGCGGATCTATCCAGTGCGAATTTGGCTGGGGCGAATTTATCTCACGCCCAGTTAACCAATGCCAATCTCAACCGGACTAACCTCTGTGGGGCTAATCTGAGTGATGCTGATTTATGCACGAACTTAAATCGGGCTAATCTCACGAATGCGATCGCCCGTCGGACTAATTTTACGGCAGCTTATCTGCGGGGGGCTAATCTCTCGGGGGTCTGCTTGGTGGATGCCATTCTTAAAAATGCAGATTTGAGTCGGGCGAATTTAACCGATGCTGATTTAACAGGGGCCGATGTCAGTCGCGTGGAGTGGACGGGAGTGATTTGCGATCGGGCGCGATTTGTTCAGACGGTGGGTGTTTCCGAATCTTTGAAACAGGATTTGATTAAGCTAGGGGCAATTTTTGAATCCGAGGACCCTGGGATCGATAACGCGGACGGTGATTGATACGGAATCCGGTTGTCAAAGGTCTGTAAAAACCCACACCCTAAAGGGTGGGGCTATCCGGACGAAGCCCGCCTGCGCGGGCTGAAGAGAAAACGGACTTTTGACAAGCGGATTTGGTATGAGTTGGAAGCGGGGCGATCGCACTCAAAAAAAGCCGATTGGATTCAGGGTGGTCCCTTCCTTGGATAAAAAAAGTGCCTGAAAGTAGTGTTGGTACTTTCAGGCATTCGGTTGTTCGCGTGATTCTCTTAGAAGGGAAAGAAAAATATTCTTAAGCGTTACATAAGTCCGAGCTGAGACAGAATGCCATGTCCCGTCAGCAACTCAGTTGCCACCCCAATCACAAAACCTAGCATTGCCAGACGACCATTCCAGGTTTCCGCAAACTCTGTAAATCCGAATTTTGCTTTTGTGTCATCCATGATTCAGAAAACTCCTAGTTAGTCAAGTCTCTGTAATATAACTTAACCTATAGTTTTGAAACCTGCAACATTTCGTTACAAAATCCTGACAAAGGGTCCCAAAATTAACAATTGGCAATTAACGACATAAAATTTAGCCATCAACCTACCGTAAACCTGCTATAACGAATCATCCTCCCGACGAGGGTAGAGGCTCCACCCGGGATTCAAGGTGGCCCTAGGGTGCTGTCAAGGGGGAGCGAACAACAGGCCCCCAACAATGCCAAAGGTGCAAAATGTTATTATCAGCCTGTATTTCTGACTTCCACGGAGAGCGAATGCTTCACCTCAAACTGTTGGGCCGCACCTTGCTGTATCTTTTAGTGACTTGTGCAGTCGTGGCGATCGCATTGGCGATCAAATTTATATCCATTCTACTTGGGGATGCTTTGGTCTATCAAATTCCCCTCATAGGCGACGCGCTTTTAAGCCTAGAAATTATGGAACTTCTGAATATCATTGTATTTGGTATTTTGGGCATGGGATTTGGCGTGGCCACCATTTTGTTACCCCGTTACTTTGCCTCGCGAGTCAGTGGTTTAACCTTAGCGGTATTAGTTCCCTTAATTTTTAGTACCGGCACAATTTTTAAATATTATAATTGGGTTCAATTATTTTCTGCTCAAGAAAATATTTCCTATAATCAAGCCGAGTTAATTACCAATTCGTTTTTGAGACAAAATACCTCTCAGCAAGACGGATTTATTGGATACTATATTTATACCGCCAAATCACCTTCTTTACCCGTTCGAGAAAAAGAAATGATAGAATTAGAAGAATTAGAGAGAAAAAGCAAAGCTAGATTTGCTCGAATCACTAGATTAAGTCCAGAAGTTGTAGGCTATTTGTACGCCGGTCGCGGTTGGGTCATTCGCTTGTTTTACTTCATAGTTTCGGTTTTTTCCACCGTAGTCAACTTTAAAATTGGAAAGTTACAAGTCAAGAGAAGTTAGACTGATGGACTGGGCGGTTAAATCAGGATTCAGAGTTTTGGGTCTGGATGAAAGATGGAGGGCAAAAAGCACCTCGGTGATTTCGCGAAGCTAAAAAAAGGCCCAGGCAAGAGGGAGTGAACCGAAATTTAAACAAATTTTACACTCCTCAACGGCAATCATCTTCAGGATAGACCCTGATGCGGCTAGATGATTGGGTGGATGTGGCCTCTGTATTTTTTTGACTATAATATAATAAAATAACCTGTAGGGTAACCCAAACGAGTTCTGTCATTGGGCAGAATCGCCTAGGCGTGCAACTACCAACGAGGCAATAGAAAAGAGGCCAACCACAGGAGCAGTTCCGTAAGCGGGAAAACAATTGAATGGAGCTAAATCTTTCCGGGATATCATCGCTGCAAAAACAAGTTATGTTTGAGATGCAACCCGACCCAACTCCTGGGATGGTGTCCAATCAGGGATCCTTGACGAGGCTGAAATTAGAATTGTGAGTACAATGCTCCTCACAGGTTGCTCCTGGAGCAAGTCCATTCCTTCCCGGGTCTATCTTGTTCGCTTGCCCTAGGGTCTGGATAAAATGTCTTAAGAAGGGGGAATCTTGAAGACGCCAGAAATTCAGAGTGATGGGCATTTTCCCCAACGATGAAAACAGCACTCCCTTGACTACCACTCATTTTATGCGGATTCTAATTTATTCCTACAACTATCATCCTGAACCGATCGGTATCGCTCCTTTAATGACCGAATTGGCAGAAGGACTGGTGAATCGAGGCCATGAAGTCCGCGTCGTCACCGCGATGCCTAATTACCCAGAACGCCGAATTTACCCGGAATATCAGGGCAAATGGTATTTTAATGAAGACAGAAACGGCGTAAAAATTCAACGCAGTTTAGTGTATATTCGCCCGGAACCGTCCTTAATAGACCGCGTGTTACTCGATGGCAGTTTTGTCCTAAATAGTTTTCCGCAGGCGTTAACCGGGTGGCGTCCCGAGGTGATTTTGGCAACGGTTCCCCCGTTGCCGGTCTGTATTCCGGCGACCTTGTTAGGGCGAATTACCGGCTGTCCAGTGGTTTTAAATATTCAAGATATTCAACATGAAGCAGCGGTTCATGTGGGTTTGTTAAAAAATAAAAAGGTGATTCGAGCGTTTACGGAATTAGAAAAATTTGCCTGTCACAGCGCGGAGAAAATCAGCGTGATTGCGGAGGGGTTTGTCGAGAATTTGTTAGGGAAATCCGTTCCAGCCGAGAAAATTGCCTTAATTCCGAATTGGGTGGATACCAATTTCATTAAGCCGTTACCGAAAGAGGAGAATAAGTTTCGGAATCAGCATCAACTGCAGGGGAAATTTGTGGTGCTGTATTCGGGAAATATTGCCTTAACCCAGGATTTGCCCACGGCCATCAAAGCAGCGGGGAGACTGAGCCATATTCCGGAGATTGCTTTTGTGGTGGTGGGGGAACAGAAAGCCATAGGCCGGGTGAGGGAATATTGTGAAATGTTTGGGGCGGATAATGTCACCTTGTTGCCATTTCAATCAAGGGAAACCCTCCCGGAGATGTTAGGGGGGATTGATGTGGGGCTAGTGCTACAAAAGCATAATGTCATTGGGTTTAATATGCCTTCAAAAATTCCGGTTTTGCTGGCAAGTGGGCGGGCGATTGTGGGTTCAGTCCCAGCCACGGGGACCGCTGCGAAAGCGATTAAAAATAGTGAAGGGGGAATTATTGTGCCCCCGGAAGACCCGGAAGCCCTGGCGAATGCGATTTTAGAGCTGTATAATAATCGGGAAAAAACAGAGGCTTTGGGGCGGCAAGGTCGAGAGTATGCGATCGCCCATTATGCTTTTGAGGAGACTTTAAATAAATACGAAGCCTTGTTTGAAGAGGCGATCGCCTCCCGCAAAGGAAAGCATAAACGGTCGGCTCATCGGCAGGAGATTTAACAGGAGATTTAAAACATTATGCGCGATCGCATCTTAACCTGGATAGAACATCAAGTGCCTCAAGCGCGAGTCCAACATATTTTGCGCGTCGAACAACTCTGTGGCAAACTCGCTCAACATCATCAACTCGATGTGGAAAAAGCAAAACAGGCCGGATTAATGCATGATTTAGCCAAATATTTTAAACCCGTGCGATTGTTGCAAATGGCTCAAACCGAGGGTTTAGAACTGGATGAAATATTGGCCGGGGAACCCCATCTATTACACGCCGATGTGAGTGCGATCGTCGCTAGAGAGGAGTTTGGGGTAGAAGACGAAGAAATTTTAGAAGCCATTCGCAATCATACCCTAGGCAATCCCCAGATGAGCCCACTCAGTTGTGTCGTTTATTTGGCCGATACCTTAGAACCGGGACGAGGGACTAGCGCCGAACTCGAACAGTTGCGGCAAACCAGCTTTGAAAATCTCGTGGCAGCGGTGTGGCGGACGGGGGAGTACAGCTTACGCCACCTCATCGAACATCAACGGATGATTCATCCCCGGACGATATTAACCCGCAATTGGGCCATGCAGCAGACCCAAAAACAGCATCGGACCCAAAGAGCATCCGCAAGCGATCGCATTACCGCCTAAAATTTGTTAGCATGAACTCAAAAATCTCATTCAATCCGATATAGACTCTCAGCCAGCGAGGGAATCGGCTTTTTGAGCAAAAAATTGAGTAAAAATTCCCAGATAAACAACTAAAACCGCCAAAAGTTCTACAACTAATGGAGAGTGAATGACAGATTCTTCCTCGATTCAATCGACTAGCGCCTTAACCCGAGAAACCGCTCAAACCGCAACCAACTCCGAAAGCTACCGTTTAGCTGTTGCGATCGCCAGGGCCGCAGATGACCGCAAAGGCGGCGATCTAATCGTGTTGCGGGTGTCGGAAGTCTCCTATCTCGCCGACTACTTTATTATCGTCACCGGCTATTCCCGAGTCCAGGTCCGGGCTATTTCCGATTCAATTGCCCATCAAGCCGAACAAGAGTGTCAACGGGTTCCCCGGAGAGTCGAAGGGCAGTATCATGGCAGTTGGCTGGTGCAAGATTATGGCGACGTGATCGTGCATATCTTGATGCCCACCGAACGGGAGTATTACAATTTAGAGGCATTTTGGGGACATGGCGAACGCCTAGACCTGAGTGCCGAACTCAATGGCAAACCATAAGAAATAGCGATGAGGGTTTCGTCTGTGTCTGCCTGCCCAGTACCTCCGGATTGGCAACCGCTCAATGAATATCAAGAGCTTCAGGAGTCCTGTTTTTTTAGCTGGGCGACCCGTGATCTCAAAGGCTATTTGAGTAAAATGGCCTGGATTTTGGGATTGTCCGTGGCAGTTTGTGCTCCGGTTGCAGCAGCGAGTTTTCCTCCCGCGAAAGCCTTGGGTCAGTTTATCCTCGGAAGTACCGGGGGTGGCGGATTCATTTTGACCTTATTGCTCTTGAGACTCTATTTTGGGTGGCGCTATGTGCGCGATCGCCTCTTCAATGCCACCATCTTCTATGAAGAATCCGGCTGGTACGATGGTCAAACCTGGCCGAAAACCCCGGAAATTTTAACCCGCGATCGCCTCGTCGTCCGCCATCAAATCCAACCCATCCTCGATCGCCTCCATCGAACCTTTGCCATCCTCGGCATCTTGGTCCTCCTCGGTGCGATCGTGTGGAATTTGGTATAATACCGAATCCGGTACTCCTCGGTCTGCAAAAACCCGCACCCTCAAGGGTGGGGCTATACGGACAAAGCCCGCCTGCGCGGGCTAAGAGTAAGATAGAAAAACGACTTTTCATACCCGGATTCGTTATAAACAAGGCAGTAGCAGGGGAGTTCGTTCCGCGTCTTACCCAAGACCTGGGACCGGCTGACCCTGAACATTGACCCATTCTATCCAATATAAAGGCATAATATTTAACCCATGACAATGGGAAAACGTACCGCAGCAGCAGCCCTAGAAGTCCGCTTGCTGCGCGAAGGAATTATTGAATCAGTCCATCACGTCCAGGCCGTCGTTTGTGACAACCGAGGGCGGGTTCTGTCCGTTGCCGGTAACTCAGAAACCACCGCCTTCATCCGCAGCGCCCTCAAACCCTTTCAAGCCCTAGCAGTGACCACCACTGGCACCCTAGAACGCTTCGGGCTCAACGATCGCGACCTCGCCATTATTTGCAGTTCCCACAAAGGAACCATCGAACAAGCGCGGCAAGCCTTTAACGTCCTCTGGCGCTGTGACGTTGATACCACCGCCCTCCACTGTCCCACCCCCCCAGGCCAAGACAGTCCCCTCAGCCATAACTGTTCCGGCAAACACGCCGGAATGTTAGCCGTCTGCAAACAGCGCAATTTTCCCCTGGAAACCTATACCCAGAAGAATCACCCGGTGCAGCGCTTGATTCTCACCAAAGTCGCTGAATTGCTGCGAATGCCCGCCGAAGAGTTCATCAGTGCCCGGGATGACTGTACAGCACCCACCTATCTGATGGAATTAGGGCAGATGGCCTCCCTGTACGCCCATTTGTGTTCGGGGGATAACGTCGATATGGAGCGCATCGTCCGTGCCATGACCCATCATCCGGCCTTGATTTCAGGACCCGGGGAGTTCGACACCGAACTGATGCGCTTAAGCGAAGGGGAACTGGTGAGTAAAGGCGGTGCCGAAGGCGTTCTCTGCATCGGACGAGAAGGAGAAGGCATGGGTTTAGCCATCAAAGTCATGGATGGCAGCAAACGGGCAAAACACGCCGTAGCGATTCACCTGCTGAAACAGTTAGGATGGATCGAACCGGCGATCGCCGAGACCCTCTCGGAAACTCATATCACCCTCAATCCCTATAAACGTCTGGATGTGTTAGGGGAACTATCCATGCTTTAGGTCAAGGATTGTTCTATTAATCCTTTAACTCCCGAAATCCGGAAACGACTGAAGTCGTTACTACAAACAGGGGAAAGTATTTCTTCTCCGGTGTTCGTAGTAACGACTTCAGTCGTTCTCTTCTCCGGTGTTCGTAGTAACGACTTCAGTCGTTCTCTTCTCCGGTGTTCGTAGTAACGACTTCAGTCGTTCTCTTCTCCGGTGTTCGTAGTAACGACTTC
>NZ_JAMXOT010000382.1 GCF_024220515.1 Oscillatoria sp. HE19RPO | reverse complement strand
AAACGTCGGTAAATCTTCTCCCCTTCCCTTGCTCCTTCTAACAGTGGCAATTCACTACCACTGAGATTAGTCGTTCCTGCATACCAGGCTAATGCTTGTCGATGCGGACTATTTTCAGTGTCATCCGGGGTAAAACCAGCACGCTGGCTCAAAACAACATTCCAATCTGCGGCGTCAATTTCCCGTCCATTCCTTGTCTTAGTTCTCGGTTCCTCAGACTCCGCTACATTTTGGTAATAATTATCAGCAAATGTGACATTTTCCCAAACCGTAACTTCCGGGTCGTTCTGGCTTTGTAAAGGCGACGGTAAAGAAGATTGGCTGAAATCGTGAGGGTCGATAGTGGTCATCATTAAGTCAGATATGTTATCCTCAGTTCCCCACAAATTCGGGAAGAAAGTTCCCATGCGTTGAATGATTTCACTGTTGATAACTGCTCCTTGACCCACCCCAATGAAATGCATCGGCGATTTAAAGAAAGCGTCATTGTCTAACTTTTGGTTTAAGCTAACCAAAGAAGCGAACATTGCATCGGCTGCGGCTTCAGCAAACCCGGAATTATAGCCGGTTTGGTGAGGGGTCATTTCCAAGTCGGGGATGAGAACTAAGGGAGAGCCGAATTTACTTTCTGGGATGTTGTAAATTTTGGTGCCTTGGTTGTTGCGCCAATACCATTGACCTGTTCCCGGTTCATAGTACATGACTAAACCGCCGTCATCTTCTGGGGAGAAGGGTTGGGTGATGTGCAATGCCATTTGTTCAAGTTGCTGGTTGATTAGATTGGGTTGAAATTCTAATCCCCGAGTTAATACTGTGATGCTACTAAAAGCGTTGCCGTCAATACCGGGTTGAACCGCTTGTGGAGTTTTGAACTGACTATCCTCAACAACCGGCCTCGGTGAGCCATTAATCACCGCTTCTACGGCCCAATGATACTCCTGACCTGCCGTCAACATTCGGTCATCAGGCAGTGTAAACTGGTCTTTTGAACCCGCTTGAGAGCCACCATTCCAAGTCCACACACCATCTTTCCAAGTTGCCGTCAAAATGCGATTGGGATTGTAATCATCCAAATTTCCCGGATACTGAATTTCGTTCCAGGTATCCCCCGGTAACAACCCCTCTCCCTTCGGAAACACGCTCACATAAAGCCTTACTTCCTTCACCTCATCTGGGTCGATCGCCCCACAAACATCATCCTCCTCCTCATCCCCAAATTTCCACTCGAATGTAGGGGTCAAAGAATCAGCAACTCCACTGATTCCCGGACTCACCAATTGCAACGGGTTTGATGCCGATACTAGGGTCAAACCTGTCGGCATTCCCCCAATCCCCAGCGGAGCTTTTATCGTATCCTCCGGAACGCCAAAAGTAAAGTCATTCAGCCAATTGCCCCCAATAATCTCATAATCTGCCGCTACACTGATGTCCGGATTAATATCATCAATCGGCACATATCCCAAATCATTTTCACTCGCCAACCGTTTCGTATTCTCATTAAACCCAACACTGCCTACCCCTCGCTTTAAACTATCCAGCCAGAAATTCCCGGGATTTTCCACAGTGGCAATCATTTCCTCTACATCAAACACGAAAATGCCACCCTTATCAGTTGAATCAGACAATTCTAAACCCGGGTAAGAAGCATATAGATATTTCTCATCACTAGAAAGCACCAAATCCGCCGTTTTGCCACCGGGAATCGGTCGGGTGGCTGCGACTAACTTCGCATTAGGACCAAACGGGTCTTTAATTATCCCAATATTACTCCCTGCGCGCAACCCATCAATACTATCTACCCCGGTTTGCGAACTATTATTTTTAGCCGCCACAAATGCGTAAGAACCATCCCGCAGAATGTCTACCGACACCGCCCAGTTGATATCGAAGTAATCGCCAAAACTGCCTAGACTTAATGAGACGTAGCGAGGAGTACCCACCGTGAAATTGAGCGGGTCATCATTAAGGATTTCCACCACTCCAAAACCCGCATTCTCTCGTCTGGAGTTGGTAAAAGCAATACCACCATTGTTCTTCGCAAAAACACCATCTACCTCAGAATTAGTAGAAATCGAGCCAATTTTTTCGTGCCACAATCGAGGATTGTTTTCTGGATTAGTAGGGCGGTCGCGCGGGTCGATATTAACAACGTGAATTTGCCCCTTAGTGTTAGAAAACGGCAAAGAAAAATCGGGAGCGGCAACAAATAGCTTTCGGCCATCACTACTCATCGATATCTGGCGCAATCCCCATGATGCAGAGGGCAATGAAATAGTCTGAATTATTTGATGATAGGTCGCTGAATTGGGATTGATATCCAGTATGTAAAGCGCTCCAATTTTGCCATCAGCAATGTAGGCATAGTTATCCCCAGGGTCGAGGGCGATCGATTGAGGGTCAGCACCAGCGGGTAAGTCAATCGGATCTATTTCAGGAGTTTCTGAATTGGTATCGACCTGTTGCCAAGTCATCAAATCTACTAACCCCACGCGACCTGATTCTTGTAACAACACATAAGCTCGCGTTGCATTGTTGGTGGCTACCAATTCTACTGGTTTATCTTCCCGGTCT
>NZ_JAMXOT010000381.1 GCF_024220515.1 Oscillatoria sp. HE19RPO | reverse complement strand
TGATAGGGCTAGGGGTTAGGTCTCTTGAACAAATTGAGATGCTCCCGTTTTACTTAAACTTTTAGACCGAGTTCAAAACAAAAAGGTTCTGGATTCAACCTGAATTTGTTGAGATTTTAAAAACCGGACCGAGGGTAAATTTTCTCCAAAATCAATCCCTATCTGAGCGGGAAATATTTTCTTCTTCCACCAACAGCCAATCATTAGATGATTCGAGCATTTCATCGTGTAATAAACCATTCCAGGTATATTCCATGAACGCTTCAATTTGAGCTAAATCGCTGACAGGCTCAGGAGAAAATATTCCCGGCTTTATCCCCCAAAAGGCGAGGGATAAACTAGCAGCAATTGAGGGGACAATCAGCCAGAGAAGTCGGGGCGAGTAACGCCTTGTCCTTGCGCGATCGCCTGCAATGGAGGCTAGAATTCGTGCTTCTAATTGCGGGGAAGCAGGGGGAATATCCGGGCGATGTTGACGTAAAAAATCTACGAGACAGTCTGTTTTTTCTGGGGGTTGATTCATAGTTGCACTCCTTCGGATTCCAGAAATTTTCGCATAGAAGCTCGGGCATGAAACAACCGGGATTTAACGGTTCCCACGGGGATGTTCATAATTTGAGCTACCTCCTTTTGCGGGAGGTCTTCGAGGTCATGAAGGACCAAAACTGCCCGATGCTCGAAACTTAAACATTCTAGTCCTCGTTGCACTAAATCCTGGTAATGTAAGTGCATCAAATCGGGGGTTTCGGACTGGGGAGGCCGATCGCTGCTGCTGTCCTCTTGGAGCAAGGCGATGGATCCTCGGTGTTGGGCCTGTTCTTTGACAAACCCTTGACGGCGATCGGTGGCGACATTCCAGGTAATCCGATACAGCCAAGTGGAGAAGTAGGCGGGTTGCCGGAGTTTCGGCAATCCTTTCCAGACTTTTAAAAACACCTCCTGTACCAAATCATCGATCTCCGGTGCCCCACAGAGTTGGTAGAGGGTCGATCGCACCTGATGTTGATAGCGCCGGTATAGCTGACGAAAACAGTCCTGGCTCAAGAGGCGATCGCCCCCAGGGAAATCCCTGTTTTGACAAGACTTTACCAGGTCCGAATCGGATGGCTCCTTTGTAACTACCTTTGCTGACACGGTGAGCACCTGTGACTTTTTCCTCAAGGATGTGGGAATTCTGAGGGTTTAGACCCAAGGGTATATTTAAAGGTTCAAACTCTTGGGTTTGCATACCTGGGCCGATTGGGGAATCCTAAACCTAGGGCCTCTAATTCCTCCGGATCTGAAGATGAGAGGCCCCTTTTGCCCGAACCCGGGGTTGACAACCGGGTTTATTGTGGCTACAAATGTCCTTCGGGACTTCTTCACGCCGGTCATCAAAAACACCTCCTTGAAGGGGTGACTAAAAACGTTCTTCGGGACTCCTTCACGCCGGTCATCTGAAGGCAACCCCGAAAGGGTTAGGGAGCGAATTTGGTTCCCGAGCGTCTTATGGACTGGAGCTAAACTAACTGTGTAATTTTTTGAACAAGGCTGCTTTGATGGAGGGTTCTGAGTTAAGCTAGACAGAGCAAAGAAAAAGTTTAATAAAAAATTAAGGGTGAAGTTGGCGCGACCCTTATGACCCGAGGAGAAAATCGATGGTATTTACACTTAAAAAACTGTATGGCAAAAAAGAAATCCGGTCGGCAATTGAGGGTTGCGTGACCGCACTGGATAGCCCGATCGCCCTTTTGGATGAAGGAGGGGCGGTTATTGTAGGGGAGCTAGATGCAAATTTCAGTAAATACCCGGTTGTGGTAAATGGAGAACCGATCGGGTGGGTTTGTGGCGGGGAAAAAGTCTGTGCGATCGCCTCAATGATTTCTTGTTTGGCAACCCAAGAGGTCGAAAAAAAAGCGTTAGCCCGAGAAGTTCTAGGAAAATATAGAGAGTTAACTCTACTTTATAACATTTCTGAAAAAATCATTGGCAGTTTAGATATTAAAGAAGTTGCCACGATTGTACTAGAAGAAGCCCAACGGGGCATTAAAGCTAGTAGTGGGGCGGTGATGTTGTGGGAGGAAGGGAGCGATCGCCTAGAATCCATTCAGGCATTCGGTCCGGCAGGAGACTGTTTCAGCGCGTTAGGGGCGACGGCTACTCTGGTGAATCGGGCAGTGGAGACGGGACGCGGAGAAATTGTCAATGATATTTTATGGGAGTTGGACCCAGAATCAGGCCCCAATGAACCCCCGGGTGTGGCTTCGGTGATGTGCGTCCCCCTGAAAACCAAGGAAAAAGTCATCGGGGCGATCGCGATCGGCAACCGGGAATCTCTCGGCTATACGGCTGAAGATTTAAAATTATTGACCGCCTTAGCCTCCCAAGCGGCCAGTGCGATCGCGGCTTTAGCCCACGAAAACAAACTCAAAGAAAGCCGCAGGCAGGCGATTTTATTTCGCTTGGCGACCCAAATTCGCCAGTCTCTGGAACTGAGTAGCATCTTAGAAACAGCAGTTACCGAAATTCGCAACCTGTTACGGGTCGATCGCTGTTTGTTCGCCTGGTATAAACCGGCGAAATCGAACATTAGGTCCTGGGAATCGACCGAACCCGATGAGAGGCCCCCAGAACCGTCCTCAGAACGGTCCTTACAACCCCCTCCCGGCGATCTCACTCACTTAACCCTGCATACGTCAGATTATTGGCAAGTGATTAATGAAGCCAAGCATCCCGCTTTACCCAGTCTGATCGGCGACTACGCCACCAGCGAAGTCGGAGGATTGGCATCAAAACTGGTGCAAATGGAAATTGTGCGAGTGGATGATGTATCGAAATTAACCGATTCCGTAATGCGGCAGTTTTTTCTCAAACAAGATGTGAGTTCAATCTTGGCCGTTCCCATCGAGACTCGACTGGGGAAAATGGGGTTTGTCGCCTGTGCCAACAGTAGCAAAATTCGGCCTTGGAGTGATGATGAAATCGAATTGTTAGAAGCCGTGGGCAATCAACTGGCGATCGCCATCGACCAAGCGCAACTCTATCAACAAAGTCTCCACAGCGCCCAAGTTGCCCGGGAAAAAGCCGAACAACTGGAAAAAACCCTGGTGGAATTACAGCAAACCGAGGCCCAACTGGTCCAGAGTGAAAAGATGTCTGGACTCGGACAGTTAGTGGCTGGAATTGCTCATGAAATTAATAATCCAGTTAATTTTATTCACGGGAATTTGGTTCATGTGAATAACTATACGTTAGAACTTTTGACCGTGCTCCATCTCTATCAAAAATATTATCCTGAACCTGCCCAAGAACTGGCAGAGGCGATCGAAGAAATGGATGTGGAGTTCCTGATGGATGACTTGCCCAAATTGCTCGCGAGTATGAAGTTGGGAACGGACCGAATTCGGGCGATCGTTCAAAGTTTGAGACTCTTCTCTCGCGTGGATGAATCAGACATGAAGCGGGCTAATATTCGGGATGGGATTGAGAGTACCTTAATGATTTTACAGCACCGTTTAAATGCTCAACCAGGACGGTTGCCCATTAAACTGGTTTTTGAAGATGGGGACCTGCCTCTGGTGGAGTGTTATCCGGGTCAACTGAATCAAGTATTTATGAACCTGATTGCCAATGCGATCAATGCTTTGGAAGAAGCCATGTCCTCCGGTAAAGGGAGTAAATCCAAAATCTTGCCGACCCTCCGGATTCGCACGGAACAGGTTGATTTTCCCGAGTTCGATAGGGATGGCGAACCCTTGGAAAATGCGGGTTCTCCCCGGGTGCGGATTACCATTGCTGACAATGGCATTGGCATGACGGAAAACGTGCGTCGGCGACTGTTTGACCCCTTTTTCACCACCAAAGCAGTGGGTAAAGGGACGGGACTCGGCTTGTCCATTAGCTATCAGATTGTCGTAGAGAAACACGGCGGAACATTAGAGTGCATTTCCGAACCGAATCAAGGGGCAAAATTTATCATTGAACTGCCCATTGTCCAGTCCCCAAGCCAAGGGAGGGTAAGTTTTTTGGACAGGAATACCAGGATGAGTGAGCCTAAAACGGTGGTCCATCACATCCAAAATTGCTAAAATTTTTTGAGTGTTCTATAGTAAAGCATTAATATCCGTCGATAAAATTTGAGGGGTGCAGCATCTACGAAATCCCTCGCCATCGGTGCAACGCGCAGACGGTTTAGAGGCGCTGATCTACAAGGCGGTATTTTGTGGCTTCTGGACGTCCCTATCTCCGGGGCGATCGCTGTGGCGATCAAAACAGGGAGTTTAGGGGCGATCGCGCTGAGTTAAAAGGCAGCGATCGTCCGAATTATCCTTCTAAAATTACCGAATCCCCATGACTAATCCGAAAATTTCTCTCTCCATTCCTGGCTATCAAATCACCGAAGAAATTCAAGCGGGAAGCAAAACCTTGATTTATCGAGCGATTCGTAAATCTGACCAAAAACCCGTGATTTTAAAAGCTTTAGCCTCGGAATATCCGAGTCTGGAAGAATTAGCCCGGTTAAAACATGAATATGAAATTACCAGCAATTTAGAGATTAATCGGATCATCAAACCCTTGGCGATCGAACCCGTTCACAATACCTTGATGCTGGTCTTTGACGATCGAGGGGGCCAGTCCCTCAAACAACTCCTCCTGACGAAAAAGCTAGGACTAGAAACTTTTTTACACATTGCTATTCAGTTAACAGAAACCCTGGGAGAACTGCACCAAGCTCAAATCGTTCATAAAGATATTAAACCCTCCAATCTGATCATTCTGAATCACGCTCAACCTTTGAGCATTAGAATTACTGACTTTAGCATTGCCACCCGCCTCTGGCGAGAAACTCAAACCCTCAACCCTCATCCCACCCTCCTGGAAGGAACTCTCGCCTATATGTCCCCGGAACAAACCGGGCGAATGAACCGATGTTTAGACTATCGCACCGACTTCTATTCATTAGGGATTACCTTTTATGAAATGCTGGCGGGTCAATTGCCCTTTATTGCCGAAGATCCGTTAGAATTAATTCACTGTCATATTGCCAAGCAGCCGGTTTCGCTGGATGTTTTAATGCCGGAAATTCCCCAGGCTTTGAGCGAGATTGTCATGAAGTTAATGGCAAAAACTGCGGAAGACCGTTATCAGAGTGCTTATGGAATTAAAGCAGATTTAGAATACTGTTTAACTCATTTAAACGACCTGGATGCCCTCCAAAACTTCAAGCCAGGACAATGGGATAAAAGTGGTCAATTTGTCCTTTCCCAAAAACTCTACGGACGCGATCGCGAAGTAGCCAGCCTCCTAGAAGCCTTTAATCGCATCGCCTCGGTTTCCCGGGAGAGTCAACCCGATGCCTCAACTCCTTCAGTCCAGTTGGGAACCGCTGAATTGATTTTAATTGCCGGGTATTCTGGCATTGGCAAAACCCGTATTGTCTATGAAGTTCATAAACCCATTGTTCGTCAACGGGGGTATTTCATCGCCGGAAAATTCGACCAGTTTAAGCGGGATATTCCTTACGCTTCTCTGATTCAAGCCTTCAAATCCTTAATTCAACAATTACTCACAGAACCCCCGGAACAAATTGCCCAATGGCAACAGAAACTCTTAGCAGCAGTGGGCGAAAACGGTCAAATGATTATTGATGTGATTCCCGAAGTGGAATCAATTATTGGTAAACAGCCGCCGATTTCTCCCTTGGGACCGAGTGAAGCTCAAAATCGATTTAATCGAGTGTTTAAAGAGTTTATTCATGTATTTACCCAACCAGAACACCCCCTGGTTGTGTTTTTGGATGATTTACAATGGGCAGATTCGGCTTCCTTAAAACTGCTGGAATTGCTGATGACTGATGCGGAAAGTCATCACCTATTAATGATTGGGGCTTATCGCGATAATGAAGTCAGTCCTACCCATCCCTTTATGCTCACCATTGAGGAAATTGAGAAAATGGGGGCTAAAATCACCACCATTGAACTCGAACCTCTAGGAGTAACTCATGTCACGGCGTTGATTTCCGATAGCTTTAGTTGTAGTCAAGAGCAAGCCAATCCCTTAGCAGAACTGTTGTTTAAAAAAACTCAGGGAAATCCGTTTTTTCTGACGCAGTTACTTAAATCTCTCCATCGAGAGAACTTGCTTTATTTTGATTTTAATCAAGGGGTTTGGCAGTGGGATATAGAGCAGATTCGCAGGATTGGAATTACGGATAACGTGGTCGAATTAATGGTGAGTAAGATTCGCCAATTTAGCGAAAACTCCCAAAATGCCTTGAAATTAGCCGCTTGTATTGGCAACCGCTTTGATTTGAATATTCTGGCGATTGTTCGAGAGCGATCGCCTGCTTTGACGGCGGGAGATTTGTGGGAAGCCTTACAAGAGGGGTTAGTGTTACCCTTAAGTGAAACCTATAAAATTCCTACGGTTTCCGACAATTTGGAAGGAATTGAAGTCAGTTATCAATTCCTGCACGATCGCGTCCAACAAGCCGCCTATTCGCTGATTCCCGAGGCCCAGAAAAAAGCGGTTCACCTGAAAATTGGCCAGCTTCTCCTCCAAAATACCCCAGAAACTGAACGAGAGGAGAAAATTTTTGATATTGTCAATCATTTGAATATGGGGGTGGAATTACTACAGTCAGCCGAGGAGAAACGCCAACTCGCCCAATTGAATGCGATCGCCGGTCAAAAATCCCAAGCCTCCAACGCCTACCACAGTGCGATCGTTCACTTTAGCCTAGGCATGGACCTGTTAGATACCCAGCCTTGGGAAACCGATTATGACCTAACCTTTTCCTTGCACCGAGAACTAGGAGAATGTCAATATTTAGTCGGTAATTTTGACGAATCAGAACGCCTCTTTAACCGCGCCTTAGCTCACGCCAAATCTCGCTTTGAACGGGCAGAAATCTATTCCATCTATATCGCCGCTTGCATGACCAAAGGGGACAATTATTATCAAGCTGTGGAATTAGGTATCGAAGGATTAAAGGATTTTGGACTCTATTTTCCCAGCCAGGAAGAGGACTTACCCGCTGCGGTTGTTGCTGAACGGGAAACCGTGGAGACCCTCCTCATCGGCAAAAATATCCCCGATTTATTGAACGTTCCCGAAATGACCGACCCGGATAAAAAGGTCGCCATGAACCTACTGGTTAATTCCTGGACCGCCACCTATTTTGCCAATCGTCCCGACTGGCTGCAATTAATGGGATTAAAAATGGTCAGCCTCACCTTAAACTATGGACCCGTGGATGTCTCTGCCTTTGGTTATGTCGTCTATGGCATGATTTTAGCCGGTGCTCAGGACTATCAAGCGGCTTATCAATTTGGGGATTTAGCCTTAAAATTGCGGGAGAAATTTCCAAACCATACCCTCATTCCGAAAATCAATAATATATTCGCCCATACCATTAATCCCTTCTGGCAACATCTCCAGACCAATTTACCCTTGTATCGAGAGTCCTATAAGGTCAGTTTGGAAATGGGGGATATTATTTTTGGAGTTTGGGCGGTTACCTATCAGGTGTGGACGAAATTAATTATCGGAAACCGACTCCCCGAGGTTTATGAGAAGTCGCAAAACTACCTCAAATTTATCGAAGAAACCAACGATCGCAATATGATCGCCGGTTATCGCACCTTGCAACAGACGGTTTTAAACTTACAGGGACTAACCGATAGCCCGATTACCCTGAATAGCCCGGATTACAATGAAAGCGCTACCCTAAAACTTTGGGCAGACAATCAATTTTATGTGGGCATGAATTGGTTTTGGATACTCAAAACTCTGGTGTTGTTTCTCCAGGAAGACTATCCCGCCGCGTTAATTGTGGCCCGTCAAGCCGATGAAACCATTGGGACAAATTTCGGCTTTTTCAGCATGACCCAACATTATTTCTATTATTCCTTAATTCTGACTGCCCTTTATCCAACGGCGCAGGACGAGGAAAAAGCCAGCCTGTGGAATAGTCTCCTTCAAAATCGCCAAAACCTCAAACTATGGGCAGAAACGGGGAAAGAGAATTTTCTCCATAAGTATCTGTTGGTTGAGGCAGAAATGGCCCGAATTAGCGACCGTCCCTTAGAGGCAATGGAGCTTTATGACCAGGCGATCGCCTGCGCCCAAGACCAGGGCTATTTACAAATTGAAGCCATCGCTAACGAACTGGCCGCCAAGTTTTATCTCGGCTTAGGACGGATGAAAATTGCCAAAACTTATCTCACCGATGCCCGTTATCACTATAGTCTTTGGGGGGCGACAGCTAAGGTTCAGCAACTAGATAAAACCTATCCAGACCTGTTAGTCAGAGCATCGATTCGAGAAAGTGCCTCGGCAGATTTCAGTTCAACCACCACGGCAGAACACGCCACGACCGTTGGCAATCCGGCTTTACTTGATATTGCTACGGTTATGAAAGCCTCGCAAACGATTTCTTCGGAAATTGTTTTAGAAACCTTGCTGGAAAAGTTAATGCATATTCTCATCGAAAATGCTGGCGCTCAAACCGGGCATTTACTCCTCGATCGCCAGGGTAAATTTGTCCGGGTGGCTGAGGGAAGTGTGGAGAATGACCAAGTGACCTTACTGCCCTCTATACCCCTAGAAAACTCCTCAGATTTGCCCTTGGGACTGATTAACTATGTTGCTCGCACGGAGACAGCCCTGCTGCTCAATAATGCTATTGAAGAAGGACTGTTTATCACTGACCCCTATATTGTTCACCATCAAGTTAAATCGATTTTATGTACCCCGATTGTCCATCAAGGCAAGCGCGTTGGGTTACTGTATTTAGAAAATAACCGGGCAGCCGGGGCCTTTACCCGCGATCGCCTGGAAGTCTTAGGAATGTTATCGGGACAGGCAGCCATTTCCCTAGAACTGGCCCGGGCGGTGAAACAAGTGCAGGATACCGTCGCCTATTTAAGTGCGATTATCACGAATATAGCCGATGGACTGCTGGTTACCGATGCCCAGGGTTTGATTACCCGCGTCAATCCCGCCTTGCTGGCAATGTTTGACCGCCCCGAAAGTGAGGTGATGGGGAAACATTGTTCAGGACTGCTGCCCCTGGACCTCACCCAAGCGATCGCCCAGAGTGTTAATGCTCCCAACGAAGTGCTCACCGCAGAAATCGATCTCGCCTTTGAGCGCGTGGGGAAAGCTGTGGCGACTTCAATTTTACCCAATGAGTCCTCAGAAGTCGATGCGGGCGACTGTATTGGGACTGTCATCCTGATTCGCGATATCACCACGGAGAAAGAAGTCGATCGCATGAAGACTGATTTTATTTCTACCGTATCTCACGAACTGCGGACTCCTCTCACCTCTGTAGTCGGTTTTGCCAAACTAATTCAGAAAAAACTCCAAGACAAGATTTTACCCAGCTTCCAGGAAGCCGATCGCAAAACTCAGAAAGCCGTTGCCCAAGTGGGAGATAACATCAATATTATTATCTCCGAAGGGGAACGGTTGACCAATTTGATTAACGATGTGCTAGATATTGCCAAAATGGAAGCGGGAAAAGTGGATTGGCAAATGCAGCCCTTGGCAGTCTCCGAACTGGTGGAACGCGCTTTTTCTGCCACCTCCAGCCTGTTTCAAAATAGTGGATTGGAGCAAATCCGAGAGATTGATAGCGGATTGCCCGAGGTGATGGGCGATCGCGATCGGTTATTACAAGTGCTAATTAATCTCATCTCCAATGCCGTCAAATTCACCCAAACCGGATCCGTAACCGTCCGGGCGCAACTCCAGAACGAGCAACTCGAAATCTCGGTGATTGATACCGGCATCGGGATTCCCCCGGAATATCAAGAAACCGTGTTTGAGAAATTTAAGCAAGTCGGCGATACCCTCACGGACAAACCGAAAGGGACGGGACTGGGATTACCGATTTGTAAACAGATTGTCGAACATCATCAGGGTCAGATTTGGGTAGAAAGTGAGGGAGAATCCGGGACCACGTTTTCTTTTACCCTGCCTCTGACCCCAGAGAGTGGGTTGCCAACCCCGGAAAAACTCAACTTCCAGACCCTAGTCCAGCAGTTGAAACAAACCATCGTCCCCCATCCCGAACATCCCCGTAGCGATCGCCCGAAAACAATTCTGGTGGTGGATGACGAGGCTCACATTCGCTCCCTGCTGCGCCAGGAATTAGAAGCCTCGGGCTATCTTGTGCGAGAAGCTAAAGACGGCATGGAGGCGATCGCTCAAGTGAAAGCCACCCCCCCGGACTTGATTCTATTAGATGTAATGATGCCGCAAATTAGTGGATTTGACGTGGCAGCCGTTCTCAAAAATGACCCCAATACGATGCATATACCCATCGCTATCCTCTCGATTATCGAAGATAAACAGCGAGGCTATCGTCTCGGAGTCGATCGCTATTTAACCAAACCGATTGATCGCGAGGACTTACTCAATCAAATTGGATTTCTCCTCTCCCAGGAAACCTCCAAAAAGAAAGTTTTGGTCGTGGATGAGGATGTTTCTGCGGTCAAACTTTTAGCCGATGTCCTAGAAGCGAAAGGCTATATCGTCACCGAAGCCTCAAGTGGTCCGGAATGCATTGAAAAAGCACGAGCGGTCAAACCTGATATGATTATAGTAGATTCTCTATTTTCCGAGCGACATGATATCGCCAAAACCCTGCGATTTGAGAAGGGCCTAGAAAATGTCTTTTTCCTGTTGCTTGCTGAAAATCAGGAACCTGAGGGGATTCCAACAAATAAATCATCCTTGCTTTGATGCGATCGCACCTAACAAGGCTCTTTTAGCCCGCGCAGGCGGGCTTTGTCCGTGTAGCCCCAGGCTTGAGCCTGCGGGTTTTTTGAAGGTTTTATTTTTTGG
>NZ_JAMXOT010000380.1 GCF_024220515.1 Oscillatoria sp. HE19RPO | reverse complement strand
TCCAAAAAATAAAATACCCAAAAACCCACACCCTCAAGGGTGGAGGCTCACAGGACGAAGCGGTGCCTGC
Organism: Oscillatoria sp. HE19RPO; assembly: GCF_024220515.1. Lineage (GTDB taxonomy): Bacteria > Cyanobacteriota > Cyanobacteriia > Cyanobacteriales > Laspinemataceae > Laspinema. The sequence goes on along the minus strand of NZ_JAMXOT010000380.1, from coordinate 8,007 downwards.
GCGGGCTAAGAACGTCTTTTTAGTTCCTTAAGCATCGCATTTGGGTGATTTATTTGTTGCAATACCCTTAGTCTGTAATCCTTTGTTGGCCGCCTCTGTTTTAGTACCTATTCGTGGATTTCAGTTGTCCTGGAGATAGCTGTACGTTCTCCAAATTACATAATCACAATGAAATTTCCCTTATCTTGGCAATACGATGAGTTCCAGCAAGTCGGCAAAGACTATGGCATTCCCACGGAAGTTGATCTGTATGATTCCAGCCATGCGGACTTCCGAGATATTGAGCAAGAAAGCAATGCCGTCCTTGATTTACTCGCCCTGAAGACAAACGATGTGGTCATTGATTTTGGCGCTGGGACCGGCACGTTTGCGATTCAGGCTGCCATTCGTGGGCTTAAGGTTTATGCCGTGGATGTTTCCCCGACAATGCTGGAATATGCCAAAACCAAAGCGGCTCAAGCTGGAGTCTCCAATATTACCTTTTGTCATGGCGGATTTCTGTCCTACCAGCATCCCGATGAATCAGTCGATGCGATTACCACAACTTTTGCATTCCACCATCTGCCAGATTTCTGGAAGGGAATCGCTTTAGGGCGGATGAATCGGATGCTTAAACCAGGGGGTCAGTTTTATATTCACGATGTGATTATCAGTGAGCATCATTCCTTGGACAATATCGCCGCTTTTATCGAAAAACAGGCAGCAGCCGGGGGCGATTTTCTTCGGGAAGATGCGGAAGGACATTTCCGGGATGAATTTTCAACTTATGACTGGGTTTTTGAGGGGTTGTTGTCCCGCAATGGTTTTAGTATCCAGCGTCAGAGTATTGAGGATGGCGTGATGGGCACCTATTTATGCAGGAAGAGTGTAACTGCTGCGTAGTCTATAAAAACCCACACCCTCAAGGGTGGGGCACTTGCGGACAAAGCCCGCCTGCGCGGGCTAACACCGAAAACTGACTTTTACCAGCCGGATTTGGTAGAAGTCCGGCGATAAAAACCCGATCGCGGATTGAATCTCATTACAGAGAAAGAGGTCACAAGCTAATCTGACTCGATAGACTCAGAGAGTAGAGTCAGATCCGAGGAACCCCATCCCATGAATCAGCCCATCATTACTCTATTATTATTTGGCCTGTTACTCATCGCCGTCCTTTCTCCCTTTGGCGCTTTATCGGCTTTGATGCTGGTGGTGTTAGGGACGGGCTTGCTCTGGACCCTGTGGAGTCTGTTTCAGGCATTTTTGAGGGACCCCTCTGAGGATTCGGGTTCTGCGGGGAAGTAAGGGGGTTTTAAGCGGGGGTGGTGATTTGTAATTGCTGATAGGCGAGTTGAGCCCGAGCACGCACAACTAACTCTTCATCGGATTTAGCCCGATCGCCTAACTGGATTAAAAGTTGACTTAACCAAATCGGCGAATTAGCATTCACCGCTTTAGCTAATCCTTGCATTCCCACTACTGCGGCATAGCGCACCACCCATTCTGGATCTTGCAGGACTTCCAACAGGGTTTGATAAACGTTCTCTTGGGCAGTTGCTCTGTCCTTGGGGTCCATTTTTTCCCAGAGGATATTCCCTAACCCACTTGCTGCTGCACGACGCACACTCAGGGCAAAGTCATGGGTTGCGGTGTCTAACAAGAGTGCTAATCCCCGGGGGTCACCAATTTTGGCTAATGCCCGGAGCGCCCAGGCTCTGGCTCCATAGTTGAACCCATCCAGTTGTTTCAACAGGGGGACAACGGCGACTTCTCCAAGGGCCACGAGTCCCTCGACTCCCGCAACGGCGGCACCGGGGTTATTGAACCCGAGGGCTTCGATTAAGGTGGGAATGGCTTCGGGCGATCGCGCTTGGGCTAATTTCCATAAGGCTATTGTTAACCGTTCTGCGGAGTCTGCCTCTTCAACGGCTTTAATCAGGGCGGTGATTTCGGCGTTTTCAGTCATGAGCACGGTTGGATGGCTGTTTTATTAAAACGGGTTAATTTTAATTGACACAAAAGTTAAAGGAGTAGGGTGGGCAATGCCCACCCTACAATTGCTCTCCGGTCCCCTCCCCTTGCCAACGGGAGGGTTAGGTGGGCAATGCCCACCCTACAATTGCTCTCCGGTCCCCTCCCCTTGCCAACGGGAGGGTTAGGGTGGGGTCCCTCTGTGGCGTGCCTACAACAAACTATCCATCAGATTCATCACTTCAATCAAATCTGGGGATAAATCTGGGGCGGCATCCGGATGAGTCAGGGTCATATTATGCTCAACGAGTCCTTTGAGGGCAATCAATTTGATACTATTTTCGGCCAAGGTTTGAGAAATGGCTTTCGCTGCGGGTAAATAGGCGATCGCCCCCAAATCTAATAAAGCCGATCGCCGCAGTTGCAAATCTTTTCCCTGCAAGGCTTGGATTAACCGTTCTGCATATCGTCTTTCCCCGGTGAGTTGATACATCGCCCGGGCGGCAGAATATTGCACCCGAGGAAAGGAATGATCCAGAAAGGGTTGAATCAGGGGAATGGCTTCGGTGGCTTGCAGGGTTCCCAAGGCTTCTAAAATCGTATCGTAGGGTTGGGTGAGGTGGGGTTTTCCCGGCACCTGGACCGCTGCGGTGAGGCCCCCGGCGAGTAATTGCATCAGGGCCGGAATGGCACTGCGATCGCCGAGTCGTTCCAAACTTTCGGCTGCCGCTTCCCGGACATAATAATCGGAGCAATCTAGGCAGTCAATCAGGGCAGGAACGGCGCGATCGTCCCCGACTTTGCCTAGTGCGCGGGCGGCATTGCGCCGCAGGGGGAATCCGCCCGCCTCGGTTTTATCTCCCTCTTCGGATAGCAAATCCAGCAAGGCATCGATCGCCGCTGGTTCGCGAACTCCAAATCGGCCAATCCACCAAGCGGCGTAGTAGCGCAAGCTCAAGTCTTCGTGGCGCAAATTGGCGATCGCCACTTCTACAGTTAAAGTCTCACCGTCCCCTGCATTAGGGGCCGGTGAGCCTGACAAGTTGTCCCACATGAGTTAAAAACCGGGTTGGGCTAACAGGTTAGAATCTCTAACCTATTCACCCTCTCCTTCATGAGTCGGTTGCTCAATTTGAACATTCAGGGGGTGAATGCTGACAATTTTTCCACCCAGACGGGTAATCCGCTGCATTTCTTCGTTCATGCGGTTGTAGGGAACTGTCATAAAAACACTTCCACTCTTACGGATCGAGTAGTTGCTCTGATCGCTTTCTTCGTTTTGACGCAATCCGGTTACTTCATACCGAAAGAAACGGTTTCCTGCGTTGGTATTGGATTGATTGAAGCCTGCAACTTGACCTAACATTTGATTTGACTAGCTCCTTTGGTGTAGATTGACTGGGTTAACCCACAGGCGATCGCCATGATGCTTGTCCCGGGTTTAATCCGGAATATTTCACCCGTGCCCTGGGAAATATTTCCGAGGAATTAATCCGGTAGCGCTCATGGCAGTTGGCGTCCTGTGGGCTGTTTGAGACTTTATCCTAAATTAGGCAGTTGTGATGCTGGCGATTTTGCCGCCTTGCTTCACGATTTGTTGAATTTTCGTAGATAAGCTCTCGAAAGGAACGATGTAGGTTTGGCAACTGCGACGGACGCCGGTTTTGCGGAGTCCGGTGACTTCGATGCGGTACACTCCGCCATCTTTTCCAAACCCAACAAACGCACCACCGAGGCAGGTTGCGGGAGCAGAATCGAGAGAAGGACGGTAGGACCAGCCTTCAGAACCACCGGAGGGAGCAACAATCGTATTGGTTTGATTTTTGCTCAGTTCGCGAATCAAGCGAGATTTGGTGCCTTCGAGTTGAGCGCGATCGCTGTTGGCGTAACCGCGATAGAGGCGGAACATCCGGTTAAACCCGACGGTTTTTTGACCATTTTGGGTCGCAAATCCCCGATAGTAGGGTACGATATTGTCCCCAAAGTTGCTTTCATATTCCGGGGAATCGATGTAAGAATCGATTTCTGCATCAAACCCGTGGGTTTCATACAGATCGAGGTGGTAAATCACCTCGGATTCATCATAAGGAGCGCGTCCCAACAGATGTTTATAATTGAGTTCGATGACTCGGGTTTGGAAATTGGGGTAAAGAAACTTTTCTTTGTAAAGTTCCGATTTAGCCACGGCGCGGACGAAATCGCGCACGGTCATTTTGCCATTTTTCAGCAGCGATTCCGCACTATTTAGGCGCTGGGATTTCATCACATAATCGTTCCCGAGTACCTGACGGTAAACGCTGCGAATCACTGCTTCGATATCTTCTTCACTGCTATTTTGACGCAGTTCTACCCGGCCTGTATCTTCATAGGGGGTCGTTCCCAAACGGGATGCTGCTGTTGTAATTGCCATCTAAACAATCTCCCAAAAAAAAGTTTTTACTGTTGTGATTTTAGATGTGCTTTTCTTTAAGACCATCCAAAATCTTGATGCTGCGATCGGTAATTACGGGGTTTTTCAGCTTAAATAGATACAAAGATGCCCGGACAGGTAAACAGAGACTAGCCTGCTGCCAGCACCCGCCTACCTCCCCGGACATCTCACCTTTTACCGTTCTAAGCAATCAGACCGATGCGAGTTAACTCTGCATCAATTAGCTCAGGGCGTTGATTGCGTAGTCGATGTAGGTGTTGGCTTCAACAGCAGCTTGTCCGCTGAGGCCATGATTGCTCTTGATGTACTTGAGAGCTTCAACGTACCAGCTGGGAGATAAGTCAAAGGTGCTGTTGATTTCATCCAAACCAGCAATCAGGTACTCATCCATAGGGCCGGTGCCGCCTGCAACTAAGCAGTAGGTGACCATGCGGAGGTAGTAGCTGATATCACGAGAGCACTTTTGCTTGCCGGTTTCGGTGGAAGCATAGTTCGGTCCCTGCATCGAGGTGGTGTAGGGGAACTTGTTGTACACAGCTTGTGCAGCGCCATCGATCAAGCGTTGGGCGTTGCCGGTTAAAGCACGAGCGGCTTCCATGCTGGCTTGAGCGCGCTTGAAGCGACCATCAACAGCTTGCAGTTCAGAGTTGCCCAGGAAACGGCCTTGAGCGTCAGCAGAAGAAATTGCTTCAGTAATTGGGGTTTTCATCGTTGCAGTATCTCCCTAGGGTTGTACTAATTTTTCGTTCTTTGGTTTTGGGGTTTTAAGGACTGGGCTTAATGGCTTGATCCTTAAACAGAAAAGTTTGGGTTTTTAGTCGGAATATTAGACTAGGAAACCGCAGAAGCTGCGCGATCGAAGTAGCCAGCAATTTCAGACATCAAAGCGCTGCAATCACCAGGAGTGATACCTGCGGGATCGTTGGCGATGCGGATAGCAGCATCTTTCATTTTTTGAACGCCAGTGGCAACGGAACCACCGGGAACACCCAGGGCTTGGTAGGTTTCACGAAGACCATTCAAGCAGCGATCGTCTAACACGCTGGCATCACCGGCGATGACTGCGTAGGTGACGTAGCGCAGGATGATTTCCATGTCGCGTAAGCAAGCTGCCATACGACGGTTGGTGTAAGCATTTCCACCGGGTTGGATCAGCTGGGGTTGCTCAGAAAACAGAGAACGAGCGGCGTCAGAAACGATATCAGAAGCGTTGCTGGTGATCCGGTTGACGGTATCCAAGCGCTTGTTACCTTCTTTGACCATGTTGGTCAGAGCATCCAATTGGGCGGTGCTCAGGAATTCGCCACGTGCGTCTGCTTGCGAAACAACTTTTGCAAATGCGTCTAGCATGTACTCAATCTCCTTTATTTATTGGCTTGCTTTGGGCTTCAATCAAGTTTAGTTGATCCCGCTCAAGCTAAAAAGCTTGTTAGGTTCCGACTAACCCCAGCTACAACACTACAACAATTCGTTTGTTTATGTTAAAGCTGGACTCGAAGTTAGTGGCTGGCCCCGTCTGGGGCTTCGTCACCCGCTTTCGAGAAATCTTAGAAAATATTAGCAGAAGTATGAGAAACTTGAAAACCCTCTTTAATCAATATTCAGGTTAACTTTTTTCGTTTCTCAACCCCTTCAGGTTACCTTTATACACTGCCTTTGTCCCCAAAATCATTACGAAATGTTAAGTTTTTTTATTTTTGTCCAAATTGAGCAAATATACTTAACGATTTAAGCAGTCCGAGTCTTTGAAATCCTGGGAAATTCCGGGGGGATCGGGAGTCGGAGAAACCGGCTAAACCCTTTACCCGCAAAGGTTTAAGGAATAGCCATGAGCCTTCGCTTCCCGGACGGAAACAACACTCCCTTCAAATTCTCAGAAACATCTATGCCAATCGATAGATGCGGGAAGTCAAACTTAAGGTATTACCAGCTAAAGAAGAGGGATCTGACTTTCTCTCGGTATCGGTCAAGGAGCTACCCGGGAAGTGGGGCCTAGGACTTCCGAAGAGTTAGAGGGAAGAGGAACCGAGGTATCTCACAAAAACAATGCGAATTAGCCGCTAATTAGCTTCTAAGCCCCGATGTCTTGTCCTGAAAAATCAGGGACTGACTGAGCCAATCTATATCTAGGGTGGCAAGAAGCCCCCGGATCCATTTCTTTCCCGTCAATCCCTTGGAGTTGCCTCCGGATAACTGGGTTGAATCGGGTCCCGACGCTCTAAACATCAGGGGAAGCTGATTTGTCGCCTCTATCAAACCGCAAATCAGGGAACCCCCCAATCGGTTGATCCGTAAAGAGTTAAGGGCGACGAGTGAGGGGTCCTAATTGATGACTTCCCTTGAATCGAGAACACATCCGCTTTAAGGGAAGTCATGAATTGAAACCTGATAATCGGTCTTAATTTCGGTTAATAAGGTTTTTAAAGTCATCCTTAACCCGTCGGCGATCGCCGTTTTAAATTCCCTCCCTCCTCTAGAAAGTTTTTAGTTCACAAAAGTATGGAGTGTTCCAGTTGCCTTGAGCATTTTCTTGAGCATTTTTTTTAGAGCTTACCGTTGCCAATACCATGAGCTTTCAATCCAAGCCCCAATCTCAACATCTGGACAGTGAAAAGTTCTGTGAGATAATTAAGTAGGGACCTCCAACTGTCTAGTTCGTTTGTGTATGGCTTGAAGCCTGAATGACTCTTTGGCGTGAAGGAATTTTGTCAAAAGTAAGCTGGATGGACTTGACGCTAAAATAGAGGGGGCTGCTTGGAGCAGGGTCAGCCGGACCACTTGTTCACTTGGGTGACCACTGCTGCTGAGGGTTCTGAACCACCCGGAAAAACTCTTAAAAATGCAATTGCTGCATTTCTAAACTCAAGACTTGTAAAATTCCTAGAACTAAAGCATTGAGATTGACAAATCGTTCAAAGTCCTCGACTTTTTCTCTTATTTTGACGAGTTGTTGCTCAGAGTAGTCCTTGAGCTTAATATTTTTATGATTTCGAGAAGACCGAGGCATATCTTCCCTCCATAACCGATAGCTAAAGCCTGATAAAATCTCGATTAAAGTCCTAAAAATTACTTCAATTTTAAACCGCCAACTATAAGCTATTATGATTTCTATTCCGGTCAAATTGCAGTCCGTTGATAGCAAAATAATCGGCTTTTTTCTCGAAAATACACCAGGAAAAACCGGACCAAATCATCAGGACTATCCCAATGTAAATCTACAGTTCGATAACTGATTCGGTGTTTTTTTCCCATAAAGAGATAACGATTCAGTTGTCAAAGAATCTGAGTCATTAAATAAGGTTTGTAATGACAGGCGCTCTCCCCATATAGCCCGTCTACCTGGACCTTTCTTCGAGGGGGATGGTGGTATAGCAGTCCTAAATCAGTTGTGGCAAAACTCCATAGTAGGACCAGGGCTATTTCATTCTGAACAACTCCTTAAGTAATTTAAGGCCAAATCCCGTGCGACGTTGGGCTTGAGCCATCTTATTAAATCCATAATCGCGGTATATATTAAGTGCAAAATTTCGAGCAACTGTCCAAATTTGAACTAAAGGGGTTGTCCGGATGCGAGAAGCATCTTCACCTTGAGTTACATCACGCACATAATGAACCTTGTTTTCTAC
>NZ_JAMXOT010000379.1 GCF_024220515.1 Oscillatoria sp. HE19RPO | reverse complement strand
CAAGCATTGCGCCCCTACGAGAAACAATGATTTTTCATCATCAAATTTACCTTTTGTAGGGGCGCTTCTCGAAGCGCCCCTACAAGAAATAACGATTTTTAGTCATTAAATTTACCACCAATTCAGGATTAGTATTTATACAATCAACTTAAATCATTTAGACAAATTATAATGAATCACTTTGTTTCAGAGTTTGACTTAAAACTTGGAGGCGATCGCAATCGAGCAATTCAATTTGTGAGCCACGAATCTCAATTAATTTTTCAGTTTTGAGCGTATAAAAAGCGCGGGACAAAGTAGCTGGAATCGTTCCTAAAATCGCAGCGAGTTGACTCTTCGGGACATCAAGGGTAACGAAGGTTGTGGATGGGGAGCGATCGCCTGGATTTTCAGGGTCACCCGGAGTCAACTTCAGAAGGTAAGTTGCTAATCGTTGGGGGACATCCTTAAATGATAATTCTTCAATCACAGCAGTCAGATGGCGTAAATGCTGGGCGAGACTAATCAGCATATTGATGCCAATATCAGGATGCTGATAGAGCAAGTCCATCACTGCCTGACGGGGAAAAAACAGCAAGTCAGTGGGTTCCAAGGTAGTAGCAGAAGCGGGAAAGGGTTTTCCATCTAAGGCTACAACTTCCGCAAAGTTGTCCCCCGACTCAAAAATACGCAAGATTTGTTCTTTGCCCGTCACAGACACCTTAAACAGCTTGACCCGGCCCAATTTCACAATAAAAAAGCCACTCGCGGGTTCTCCTTGCTTAAAAATGACGGTGCCTTTTTGAAAGGTTTGAAGCTGTGCCACCTCAAGGATGGTCTTCAACTGTTCCCCAGATAGCCCTTGAAAAATCAGGGTGGTTTGCAGCCAATGGGGTATTTCTGCGATTTTATCCATCTTATATCCGTCAGGGTACTGTAACCATCGCCAACGCATCCTTCTGATTACTGGTTTTGATCTGTTTATCCAGCAACCTTGCTGGCATTGTCTCATAATACGCTCCAAAAAAAACAGCAGATATCCCAGGTAAAACTACTCAGGAGGATAAAACTTTAGAATCTCTTAACTTTATTTTTGACTTAAGTCAAAGACTTAAGCACCACAACTCGCCTACTCTGGAAATTGAACTCTCAAATGGTGGAAAAAACCCGAGCTGTAATCATCCGCTTAAACCCTTGAGGAGAGTCATTGTATTCACACTCTCTCAAATTGCTTCTCTCATCAATTGACCAACTCTTGAGATTAAAATTATGGCGAACCCAACCTTTGATGTGGTGGCAACGACGCGATCGCGTCCCCGTCAATTTGGGCTTCCAGCATGGCTGGTACTCATTTGCATTGTCACCTTTTCTGTGTTAATTGCTGCCGGTGCAGTGATTTATAAAAACGCTCCCCCCATCCCCGCCACGGTCGTTTCCCCGCAACAAGAAATTATCTTGACCCAAGAGACGATCCAAGCCGGTCAAGAAACCTATCTAGCCCGGGGCGGCCAACATATTGGCAGCATTTGGGGACATGGCAGCTACCTCGCGCCGGATTGGACTGCGGATGTCTTACACCGTTGGGGTTTAGCAACGGCAGGAATTCTCTATACGGGTGATACCAATTTTAGTCAAGCGGATTTAGAAGCCCTCTCGGTAGTGGAACGGGCCCAAATTCAGGCCCAAGTCCAACAGGAATTTAAGGTCAATCGCTATGACCCTGAGACCGGGGCCCTAACCTTGACGGCAGCCCAAACCCAAGGACTCGCCAAGGTTTTTAAAGACTATCAAACCCTGTTATCCCAAGGGTCGGCAGTGCATTCGATTCCGAGTGGCTGGTTTAAGGACCCGACGGAGATTCGCAATGTCACCGGGTTTTTCGCTTGGACGGCTTGGGCTGCCGCCAGCAATCGCCCCAATAGTCCCTTTTCTTATACGGCCAATTGGCCCCATGATGACCTGATTGGGAATCAAGCGCCGGGGCAGTTTGTGATTTGGTCGATTGTTTCGGTGATTGTGCTAATTGCGGCGATCGCCCTGTTTCTCTTCGTTTATATCACCCAAGAAGATGCCGAAGATGTGCAAACCGTTGCCCAACGTCCCGCCATTCGCCTCGCCACCCCCAGCCAAAGAGTAACCACCCTGTTTTTTGGGGTCGCGATGGCCCTGTTTGGGGTGCAAATGTTGATGGGGATGGTGACGGCTCACTACGCCGTGGAAGGGGAAGGATTTTATGGCATTCCCCTTCAGCAGTATTTACCCTATGCTGCCTCTCGCACTTGGCATTTACAACTGGCAGTATTCTGGATTGCCACCTGCTGGTTAGCGGCGGGTCTATACTTTGGTCCCCGTTTCGGCAAACATGAACCTAAACTGCAAGCGTGGGGCAATGGTGCGCTGTTAGCCGCCCTCACTGTCGTGGTGGTGGGTTCCCTCGTGGGGGCTTGGTTTGGCATTCAAGGTTATCTCGGGGATAAAAGTTTCTGGTTCGGTCATCAAGGTTATGAGTATGTCGAACTCGGTCGCCTCTGGCAATTGTTGTTAATTGGGGGCATGGTGTTCTGGCTTTGGCTGATGTTCCGCGCCCTGAAACCAGCCCTGAAAGCCGAGGGCGACAAAACCGGACTGAACCACTTTTTTCTGTATAGTGCCATCACTATTCCCCTGTTTTATGCCTCCGGTTTAATGTACACCAACCACACCCCGATTAGTATTGCAGAATACTGGCGTTGGTGGGTGGTGCATCTGTGGGTTGAGGGGTTTTTCGAGGTATTCGCGACAGTGGCGATCGCCTATCTGTGCAGTGAACTCGGTTTTCTTAAACGTTCCTCTGCTCTACGGGCTACCTATCTCACTACCATCCTTTATCTGGGTAGTGGCGTAATCGGCACGTTGCATCATCTTTACTTTTCCGGAACCCCCGTCTTTATTACCGCAATGGGTTCCGTCGCTTCCGCCCTCGAAGTCGTTCCCCTGACCTTAATTGGGTTTGAGGTGGTGAAATCCCTGAAACTGTCTCGGGAAGCCGAGGGCTTTTATCGGATGCCTCTCAAGTTCTTTATCGCCACTTGTTTCTGGAACGTCATCGGGGCTGGGGTATTTGGGTTCTTAATCAACCCGCCTATTGTGTTGTATTACTCCCAAGGGTTGAATACGACCCCCATCCATGCTCATTCCGCCCTCTACGGGGTTTATGGTTCCTTGGCGATCGCCCTGATGCTCTTTGCCTTACGGGAAATCACCCCCGATCGCTTCTGGGATGAGAAAAACTTGAACTTCTCCTTCTGGTGGATCAATGGGGGATTAGTGATTATGATGGTCACAGGACTCATTCCCAACGGCTTTTATCAACTGGTCCAATCCATCAATCACGGCACTTGGTATGCCCGCAGTGCGGAAGTGATTAGTTCCCCCTGGATGCAGTGGACCGTGTGGTTGCGGATTCCCGGGGACATTATCTTTGCTGTCGGTGCCGTGATGTTAATCTATTGCGTCGCACAATCTCTGTTTGGGATTTTCCAACAACCCACCCAAGACCAGCCGACAGACTCTTTAGTAACGCCATCTTCGGCTCCTTAGTCGGTCTTTAAGCCTGGGTCGGTCTCGATCCTGTTGTATTCCAGCAACCCAGGCTTATTCATGTCGGCGAAGCCGAAATCCAATCCGTCCTTTTTAACCAATCAATCAAAAGAGAGAGACCCCATGACAACGTTATATGAACAACTCGGTGGAGCCGACGCGGTTAATTTAGCCGTTGATAAGTTCTATGAACGAGTCCTCCAAGATGACCGCATCAAACACTTTTTTGCTGATGTGGATATGGTCAAACAACGAGCCCACCAAAAAGCATTTCTCACCTATGCCTTTGGTGGCACCGATAAATATGACGGGCGCTATATGCGAGAAGCTCATAAGGAGTTAGTGGAAAAGCACGGTTTGAACAGTGAACACTTTGATGCAGTGGCGGAGGATTTGATGGAAACCTTGAAAGAAATGGGGGTTCCCGAGGAGTTACTCGCAGAAGTCGCCGCCGTTGCTGCCGCACCTCAACACAAAAAAGATGTTTTGAATCAGTAAACACAATCGTATTCAGGAGTTGAACAATGACGACCTTTCAGATTAGTGATACCGTAGGGGCGATCGTCCGCGATCATCCTTCGCTTTCCCGACTATTTGAGCAAGCTAAAGTAGACTATTGCTGTGGGGGTAAAAAGACTAGCCCTGTCAAGGTGTATTTGTAGGGGCGTATTGCATACGCCCTCTCATACCAAATCCGGGTATGAAAAGTCGTTTTTATGGAGTAGCCTGCGCAGGCAGGCTTTGTCTGTATAGCCCCAGGCTTGAGCCTGCGGG
>NZ_JAMXOT010000378.1 GCF_024220515.1 Oscillatoria sp. HE19RPO | reverse complement strand
CGAGTACAACTTCATCATATTGATGGAAACCATGACAACTGGAAACCTAAAAACTTGACGGCAGTACATGAATCCTGTCATGATTATATCCACTCCAGCAAGCCAATTGGCTAGATTATCGGGAGCCGGATGCGGGGAAACTCGCAAGTCCAGTTCTAACAGGGAGATGCGGGGTTTCATAGCCCTAGCCCTGTCAAGGTGGTAAATTTAATGACGAAAAATCGTTATTTCTTGGACAGGCGCTTCTCGAAGCGCCCCTACAAGAGGTAAATTTAATGACGAAAAATCGTTATTTCTTGGACAGGCGCAAGCATTGCGCCCCTACAAATCAATACACCTTGACAGGGTTAGTTTCATAGCCCCCATCGACCCTACCCGTGATACCAGTAGCGACACCACAAACCCATAGCATTTCTTTGGAACTGGAATTAGTAGCGATCGCCTTCACATCGCGGGTGCTAGTGAGTCCAGTTTAGGGCTGGGACCAAACGATAACCTCTCCCAGCCCTCAAAATTGTCAACCTGCAATACCTAGACCACAAGTCATATAAAAAGTCATATACTGCACCGACTAAGGCATACACGAACGCAAATACTCAGTTGCGATGCTGGAAATGTAGCGTTCAACTGGAACCATGACCGCAATCTATCTCACCCAACCCGGTTCGATTCTGCAAGCCAAGCGTCAAGTTTTTGAGTTGTGGCATCATCAGCAATTACAGCGGCGAGTCTTGGCGAAAATGACAAGTCACATCGTCCTATTCCACGGATGCGAAATCACCGGAGAAGCCACTGCCTTAGCTTTCTCCCACGCTCTGCCCGTCTTATTCCTGGATGCTGAGGGTCGGTATCTAGGACGGCTTCACCTGGACTCGGATGCCCCCTATCTGACCCAACAACTCCAACGCGCCGGTGACTCCGAGTTCATGCAAAACACCGCCGAACGCATCGTCAGTGCCACGTTGCACAATCGTCGCGCATTGTTGTTGTCGCTCAACTCGTGCGTTTGTCCCACCGTAGAAATTGCTTTAGAGGCGATCGAGCTTTTCCTGGATGAAATTCCCGCCGCCAGTCTTCCGCAACTGCGTAGCCACCTGGCCACGGTCAACCAAATCTATTATCCGGCTTTGCGCGAGTGGCTGTGGCTGAACACCTTAGAATCTGCCATGTCCGTAGACAACCTCTGGCACCTGGGCCAAGCCTTGTTAGAACAAGTCGGACAAGGGTTTCTGCTAGAAATTGGACTGGATGCCAACCTCGGGGGGCTGCACCTGAGCGATGGCGAAAACCTGCCTCTTGTGCGGGACCTTACCCTAGATTGGACTGTAATTCTAGTAGACCGCCTCGCCCTGGAGTTCGTTCTGTCTCACACTAACTTGACTCACAACGGCAACGGTAACGGTAACGGCAACGGCAATGGCTACCATCACCCGCTCGATAAGTTTATTGCCGCTTGGGAGCAACAACTAGCCACCCTAGTCACTGGCAATCAAACCTACCGCCAATGCCTCCGCCATCAAATTCGCCAGTACCAACGCAGCTTATGCCACGACATTTCCTATCGTCCCGCTTTGCTCAAATGGACTCCAAAACCCATTCCCACGTCATCAACAGCTTCGCAACCCCCAGCCCAATCTCTCTTACCTGTACCTATCCTGTAATCGCCTAAACTCCAACCCCCATCAAATCAGTGATGGGGGCGATTCATACCAAATCCGGTTGTTCAAAGTCGGTTTTCGCTTTTAGCCCGCGCCCGCTGGCCCCCTTCGACCCCCTTCGACGGAGCTCAGGACAGGCCCTTCGACGGAGCTCAGGACAGGCTTCGACGGAGCTCAGGACAGGCTTCGACGGAGCTCAGGACAGGCTTTGTCCGCATAGCCTAGCCCTGTCAAGGTAGTAAATTTAATAACGAAAAATCGTGATTTCTTGTAGGGGCTTCGATGCCCGGGGCCCTTTGTAGGGGCGCATTGTGCCCCTACAAATAGTTGACAGGTGCAAAATGTAGAGGCGATTCGCGAATCGCCTCTATAGGGGCTTCGAGCATCGAAGCCCCTACAAATACACCTTGACAGGGCTAGTCCGCAAACGCCCCAGGCTTGAGCCTGTGGGTTTTAAGGGAACTCCAAAAAATAAAATCTCCAAAACGTTCGTTCGTAGATCAACAAAGTAGCCCCGTCAATGTCGGAGTAAATGCTTGCGCCCTCCGGAGGGCGCAAGCATTTACTCCGACACATAGCTTCCTTTCAGTTGAA
>NZ_JAMXOT010000377.1 GCF_024220515.1 Oscillatoria sp. HE19RPO | reverse complement strand
TTGACAGGCGCTTCCCGAAGCGCCCCTACATTCCATCACTCTTTTTCGTCATTAAAATTTATCACCTTGACAGGCGCTTCCCGAAGCGCCCCTACATTCCATCACTCTTTTTCGTCATTAAAATTTATCACCTTGACAGGGTTAGGCCAGAAACCCCGGTGGTTTCTTTTCCCGGGGACCTAATTCCTCGTCTCCTGGCAAAACTCTCTACGGAAATTAGTTTTTCTGCCACTGGGGATCGCTTTTCGCTAAAATTAAGGTGCAGCCTTTCTGAGATTTATGGCTTCCCCTTACTCTTCTGACTCTCTCGATCGCCTCCAGGCCCAGATTAATGAACTCATTGATGAGTTGCCGAACCTCAAGTTTAGAAAATGGATTGAGCGATCGCTCTGGACCCTCGTTCGCCTGACGGGTGAAGACATTGAACGTTTGGACTGGAAAATTCTCAGTGCGGCTTTACTCGATATGGAAGCCGCCTTCCAAGCTTTTCATCCCCATCGCCATACCCGGAAAATCACCATTTTTGGGTCAGCACGCACCCCACCGGAGGCCCCAGAATACCAGATTGCTGAAGCCTTTGGCCGTGCAGTGGTCCAGCAGGGATTTCTGGTCATGACTGGTGCCGGGGGTGGCATTATGGAAGCGGGCAATAAAGGAGCCACCAAAGCCAACTCCTTTGGCTTAAACATTCAACTGCCCTTTGAACAGGAAGCGAACCCCTATCTTGATCCAGGGAATTTAGTCGAATTCAAATACTTTTTTACCCGCAAGTTATTTTTCCTCAAGGAAAGTGACGCGATCGCCCTGTTCCCTGGGGGATTCGGCACTCAAGATGAAGCCTTTGAATGCATCACCTTGGGGCAAACTGGCCGGTTTGGCCCCTGTCCCGTGGTCCTGATTGACTGTCCCGGTGGCGACTACTGGAAAGACTGGGATGCCTATATCCGCAAGCACCTCCTGCGCCGGGGATTAATCAGTCCCCATGATTGCAGTCTTTACACGATTACGGATAATGTCGAGGTCGCCTGTGAAGCCATTCGCAGTTTCTATCGCGTTTATCACTCCAGTCGCTATGTGGGCGATCGCTTCGTGATTCGCCTCAAAACCGAACTCTCCGATGAAGCAGTCGCCCAACTCAATGAAGAGTTTAGCGATATCCTCGTCCAAGGCATCATCGAAAAAAGCCAGGGATTACCGGAAGAAACCGGCGATGAAACCTTTGAACTCCCCCGCCTGATTTTCTTCTTTAACCGCCGGGATGCCGGACGGATGTACCAACTGATTCGCCGAATCAACACCCTTGGCACCCTTGGCGACCCCGATTCTGTAGAATCCTCTCATCCTGAGCGCAAATAAGGCCCAAAGATGAGAAAATAATCCCCAGAGTCGTTTATAAAACTTTACAAGAACATGACAGAAATTCAGTTTTCCCGAGGCATCAAGGAAGATGTGGTCCCAGAGGTGCGCCTAACTCGCTCTAAAGATGGCAACCAGGGAACCGCCACCTTTTACTTCAAAAATCCCGCGATTCTCGACAAGGACAGCACCGATGAGATTACCGGAATGTACTTGCTGGATGAAGAAGGGGAAATCGCTTGTCGGGATGTCAAGGGTAAATTCGTGAACGGACAAGCTGACGGCATCGAAGCAACCCATGTGATGAAATCCCAAGCGGATTGGGACCGATTTATGCGCTTTATGGAACGCTATGCCAAGGAAAATGGTTTAGGGTTTAGCAAGGCGTAACCCTTGTCTCAGGGTCTCAACTCCGGCGCGATCGCCTTGAAAATGCTATGACAACTATCCCTCATCCCGACTCTCAACCTGTTGCCGTCCATTGCGCCATTGTCACCATTAGCGACACGCGCACCCCAGAAACGGACCGCAGCGGCCAATTGATTCAAGCGTTATTGACTCAGCACGCTCATGCTGTGGTGGATTATACGATTCTTCCCGATGAACCGGCACAGATTCAGGGCCATCTAATCGCTCTGGGTCAGCGTCCGGAGTTGGAGGCGGTCATTTTTAATGGGGGAACCGGGATCGCGCCGAGGGATACGACTTATGATGCGATCGCCCTTTTGCTAGAGAAGACTTTACCCGGTTTTGGCGAACTCTTTCGCGCCTTAAGCTATCAAGAAATCGGGTCCCGGGCGATCGCCTCGCGGGCGATCGCTGGCCTTTATCAATCTAAGTTGATTTTTTCCATTCCCGGTTCAAGCGGGGCGGTCAAACTGGCCCTCCAGCAGCTCATTTTACCCGAATTAATTCACCTCACTCAACAGGTAAAATCCGGCCAACATTGAGGCGGTCACTTTCTGAGTGCCTGTAATACCAAATCCGGGTATGAAAAGTCGTTTTTATGGAGTAGCCCGCGCAGGCGGGCTTTGTCCGTGTAGCCCCACCCTTGAGGGTGCGGGTTTTTATAGACCTTTGACAACCGGATTCCGTATAACGACCTCCAAAAGCCTCCCCTACCAAAAACCCCATTTTTAGTTCCCTTACCAACGCCAAAAATCTGAGTTTGTAGGGGCATCAATTTTTAATAAAATCAAGGCAAATCATAACAACCAAAATTTGTCAAGTACCGCAAGACATTTTTTGGACTTCCATCTCCACAGGGCAAACACCCCAGTCGATAGAGGGGAACTGGAGTCAATGTAGGTCATGATCGCCATCATGATCATGGGACGGACTGAGGACTTTTGCTGTTCTCAATCAACCCAGGACCCGCAAGTACAGCCAGCAAGGGCTGACTCTGGCGATCGCCACCCATCGGGTCGGGTCATCCGTCCAGGAGGAGCTTTGTGGGCGCTGTTGTGGGTTAACCTCCCTCATTTCAGTTGACAACGCCCATTTCTGCCCAGAGTTCATCCCTGGGATCACTAGCCTGTCTGGGTGAAATCCCCGTATTTTATGTAATTAACGCCATATTTTATACAGAACTTGCGAGCTTGTTCTCAGTAGTTTTACGGAAAAACCCGTATAATTACTGAGAATAAAATCATCCAAACCTGGGCAAGCTCAAACTTAATAATATTTAACAGGAGGAAAAAAAATGGTAGCCATCAACGGCCTAGATACCAGCAATAGAATAGAACCCTTATCCCCTGAGTCCGAAACTTTACCAGGACCCGATGGCAATGAGACGATTCTGGGCAGTCTAGGGGATGATGCAATTCAGGGCAATTCAGGCTCGAACTACATTCAAGGGAATCCGGGAAACGATAGTCTCTACGCAGGGCCCGATGATGATACCCTGTTTGGCAGCCTAGGAAATGATATCTTAGTGGGCCAAGCTGGAAATAACCGCCTGTATGGTAATGAAGGAAACGACTTCCTCTATGGGGTGGGCGGGAACAATATCCTGTTCGGAAATCAGGGTAACGACTGGTTAATCGGGGGGGAGGGAAATGACATTCTTTATGGCGGACAAGATGATGATACGGTGTTTGGGGGCGACGGCAATGACCTCCTCTATGGCGACAAAGGCAATGATGTCCTGTTTGGCAACGAAGGGAACGACACCCTCTATGGGGTGGAAGGAAACAACCTCCTATCCGGGAATCAGGGCAATGATGTATTAGTGGGCAATGGGGGAGATGGGACCCTCTATGGTGGACAAGATGATGATACGGTTTATGGGGGCGACGGCAATGACCTCCTCTATGGCGACAAAGGGAATGACGTCCTGTTTGGCAACGCCGGAAACGATACCCTCTCCGGTGGAGTCGGTGATGATCGGATCTTTGCGGATGAGGGAAACAACTGGTTAAACGGAAATGAAGGCAACGATATTCTCTATGGCGGCGAGGGAGATGATACTTTGTATGCCGAAGAGGGAGATAATTACCTCTCCGGGGGCGGGGGAAATGATGTCTTAGTGGCCGGTTTCGGCAGCGATACGTTAATTGGAGGAGAAGGCGGCGACCTCTTCATCCTGGCCCGTGGGACCGGGAGTTTCGACCGCAGCGAAGCAAACCTGATTGTTGATTTTACCTTAGGCGAAGATCAAATCGAACTGCTCGATGAACTCCGGTTTGAGAATTTAAACTTTATACAAGAAGGGGATGGAAATTCCGGCAATACTATCATTCAAGACAAACGGACGGGTGAGTATTTAGCCATCTTGCAGGGGGTGAGAAGAACTGATATAGAAGTGACTCGCAGCGCTTTTATTGAACCCCCTCCGCCTCCAGATAGTGAGCCGGTGCTGTTTTTTCCGCCGAGTGATCCCATTCCCCCTGCGCCTCAGCAAGTCTTTGTGGCCAATGAAACCACTCCCCTAGGTGCGATCGCCCTGATTTCGACCGAGGGAAATTCCAGTAATACTGAATATTCCCTTCTGGATGTGATTGATAGTGAGGGAGAGTCAGTCTCTGACTTATTTGAACTGGATTCAGAAACCGGGGAGATTTTACTGACTAACACCGAGAACCTCAGCGATCGCAGTTATTTTGAAATTGAAATTGCAGCTAATGACCCGGAAACGGAGACAGAAACTCTGGAAACTTACCGGGTTTATACCTCAATTCAAACGGCGATCGCCGCCAGCAACCCGGGAGATACCATTCTCGTCAGTAGCGGCACCTACACCGAACTCCTGGAAATCGATAAAGCCTTGACGATTAAAGGGTTTCATGCCGGTGTAGCCGGGAACGATAGC
This sequence comes from Oscillatoria sp. HE19RPO, assembly GCF_024220515.1. GTDB lineage: Bacteria > Cyanobacteriota > Cyanobacteriia > Cyanobacteriales > Laspinemataceae > Laspinema. The sequence continues at coordinate 14,187 of NZ_JAMXOT010000377.1, read as the reverse complement.
CCTCGCGGGACCAATGAGACCCTGATTTCCACTGAAACCGGGGGAACCAGTATGAGAATTCTCGCCAGTAATGTCACCCTGGATGGCCTGGAAACCAATGGAGATATTCTAGCGGTCCAACCGCAAAATGGGACGGCGCTTGAGAATTTGGTGATTCAGAATGTGCGAATTTTTGATGCCCTTGATGGCATCAATTTGGAGGATGCCGCCACGGCAACGGTGGAGAATAATTTGATTCAAAACAGTGGCGGGATTGTCTTGGGACTGTTTGATTCAAATATGAGTGCAATCGTGCGCAATAACACCCTAGACTCGGTAGATTTTGGCATCTTGGGGTCTTTATCGGAGTCGGAAGTTGCAGAAAATCAGGTCAGCTTAGGGGAGAATCGCAATTTATCGAATTTACCCGTCGGTGCAGATCAAGGGGGGGTGGGGATTCAGTTGGTTTCTAATTCTGAGAATGTCACCCTGGCGAATAATGCGATCGAGAATGCACCCGTCGGGATAGTGGTTGAACCGGATGTGACCAATGCGTTACTGGAGAACAACAGTTTTAGCAATACCCCCGAGGAAATTCGGGTGATGGCGTCGAATAATCCAGCCGTAGCCGTGGTGGAGAATCAACCTGTAATTAATATTATTACAGGGTCTAGCGATGCTGACAGTTTGCAAGGTACTGATGGGAATGACCTGCTGTTCCCCGGGGATGGGGTGGATACGTTGACGGGGGGAACGGGTCAAGATATCGTGGTGTATGCCACGGTGAATTCCTCGGGAACTGCCAGCGATCGCATGACGGATTTTAGCTTTGGAAGCGATGGAGATGCGATCGCCTTGACGGAGAATCTCTCCGGTGTATCTGGGGGAACGCCAGTGATCCTGTCTAAAGCATCGGTGATGGATGGGACAGAGACAGTGATTTTGGACACTCAGGCCAATATTTTAGCGATTACGAGCAGTAATGCTCGGATTGGCTATGCTACGGATACGGGAAAACTGTATATCGATGATGATGGAGATTTTACCTCCGGTGCGATCGCCCGCATCGACTTGGGCATCGGCACTTTAACCGCAGATAATATCATGTTTTTGGATTAATGACTTGAAGCACAAAAAGAGGGACGCATCGGATTTGCGTCCCTCTTGTACCGATTGGAAACCGGATTTCTTGATTAAAATTGGGGTCATTCCCTGAGTATTTAGGTCAGAAATCCGGTTTTTTGTCCGGTTTGCCAGTCTTGTTCGGTTAGAAAATACCAAAACAAGGCAGGTTACTGAATGGCTAACGGTTTCGGTTGGACTTGTGCCAACAAGGAAGCAACGGCACGAGCATAGCAGGGGTCATCGGAGGTTCCCCGGAGTTGGGGATTGGCTGCTAAACGGCGTTTGTCCTCATTGGTCAAATCGATCGCAATATCTGGCGTGATGCCGAGTTGGGAGATATCGGTCCCATTGGGGGTGTAGTAATGGGCGATCGTCACCGTTAACCCAGATCCATCAGAGAGGGAATGGACCGACTGCACCAAAGCTTTGCCAAAGGTGGAGGTGCCAATAATCGTAGCGCGGCGGTTATCTTTGAGGGCACCGGAGAGGATTTCGCTGGCACTCGCGGAGTTTTTATCCACTAAAACTGCCAGAGGTTGGTTGGCGATCGCCGAACGATTGGCGCGGAAATCTTGACTTCCCCCATTGCGATCGACCGTGCGGACAATTTCCCCACTATCTAACCACATCCGAGCAATATCAATACTCGCATACAATAAACCCCCCGGATTGCCTCGCAAATCCAGGACAAACGCATCCACACCGCGATCGCTCAGTTCTGCGATCGCATCGCGCATTTGTTCTGCGGCATGGGAACTAAACTCAGATAACTGGATATAACCGACATTGGTTCCCCCTTCAGCGCGGATATTATAGCGAACCGCTTGGAGTTCGATCCGTGCGCGTTCTAAGATGACATCAAATTCCCCTTGAGTTGAGCGATAAACCCGCAAACTCACTTCCGTCCCTTCTTTTCCCCGAATCAATTGGGCCGCCTCTTCCACTTTCATCCCTTGGGTGGGGCGATCGTCAATCTGTAAAATTTGGTCTCCCGATTGCAGTCCCGCTTTCTTTGCGGGGGAATTTTCCATCGGTTCAACCACGGTAATTTTTTGGGTTTCAGCATTCAGTTCTAAACGCATCCCCACCCCAGACATTTCCCCCGAGGTTTGAGTGGTCAACTCTTCAAACTGTTCTGGGTCTAAAAATCGCGTGTAGGGGTCGTTTAATTTGGCTAAAGCAACTCGGACTGCGGCATAAGCTTGTTCCGGGGAGGAATATTCCTGACTTAACAACTCCGTGCGCGTGGCTTCCCAATTCACCTGATTAAATGAGCCATCCACATAATCCCGATTGACGATTTGCCAGACTTCATCCACAATCGCCTTTGGACTATTTTGAAGCTGTGCACGCACCACTCGGGAGCCAAGAGGTGTTAACAGGGTGAGGGCAGCCGTGGTGGCAAATGCCCCACCAAATAGGGCAATTTGTAGCAAAGAGTTCCGTTTTGAGTATTGATTCATGTAAGTTGGGGGATTAGGGGTTTAACGAATAGAGACAATTTGTTACAGAATTTTATGAGCAGAACCAACGGGTTTAAAATTGATTCTTTACACTCTCCAATTTTTGAGTTGCAGGAGTGATAATCGATCCGGTTTAGTCATCGTTAATCTTCCAAATCAGGGGGTATTGTTCCACAACAGAGCGCTTTGTTAGCCCTAGGCTTAACCCTAAACAGGTCTAGTTTGGGTCAATTGAACCCTAGCTCGAATTCCTCAACCGTGACCCGGACTAGAGAAGGGCTACTGCTCTGTGTAGCAGCGGTGCCAACAGTTCAATCCCTTGCAATATCTGCTCCGGTTTGTCTTGGAAAGGTTGGTGGCCCTTTAACCCGTAACGTTATCAAATGGGGTGACAATGGAGTAACCGTCTTTGCTCTCCTGACTAGCAGTGACTTCACGAAAACGGAAACAGTTTCCGGATGACTGGACCAGTGAGCGTCCCTGAAATCGCCGAATGGATGTTGACACACGGATGATTGAATTTGAGGTTGTCTCCAGTGTAGCTAAAATATTTGTCAAGCGCAGTATGTTCCGATGCAATATTTTTTAAGTTAATCTGTAGATGTTCGTGCGAATCGTTCAGGCAAAAGTCGAGGTTGAAATACCTCAGACGTAAGTCTGGTAAGGGATACAGACCCTAAACCCCCTGAGTCTGCCCCTTGACAACTGTCTCAATGTCCCAAGGATTAGGCCCCCAAAAAAAAATAGCCTAAATCTGAGGTAGGGAAGGACAAAATCACGTGGATGCGGAGGATTATAATAATTCTTAACATTCAGGGTCCTACGTCTAACGGCAGCCCCAGTTTTAGGAGTGACGACCCTAGGATTGAAGCGGGCTTGGCAAGGCATTGAGGGGAACTGGACCCCAATAACATGACCACTGACAAATCCATAAGGTCAAACTTCGGTTGAACATCTGTCTTGAACCCCAGTAAACAGATAGTAGCCAAAACCAGTTGACAGGCTGCGCCCAAAAGGGTATAGGGAAAGGTAGGGGCCTCGACATACCACCTACACATGATTTTTCATGCATTACCTCTGGGGATAGGATGGACCTAAATGGATAATACCCGTTGAGACGGAACGAGATAACCCCGCAATTCCTGTTAGGTGATGTGGTCGATAACCTAATAAGTGACAAGTCTAAGCGCATGGGTTGCGGGGGTGAGATGTAAACAGAAGCTAAAGTCCTCCTGTAATGGGAGTGGATATGCTGACAGTTTACGGCTTGCAAACAGATAGGGAGACAAGTAGCAATTAATATGTCGATAGCGAGTTTAAAGACTACGAACAACGAATGGAGAGACCTACCGTGGAAGAAAATCCAACGTTCAGTTTTCAAGTTGCAAAAAGCTATCTATCAAGCTGTAAGTCGTGGCAACAAAGCGAAAGCTAGACGTTTACAACGTTTGCTCAATAAGTCCTACTACGCTAGGCTCCTAGCAGTTCGTAGAGTAACTCAGGAGAACCAAGGGAAGAAAACGGAGGGGGTAGATGGAGTTAAATCCTTGAAACCTAAGCAAAGATTCGACCTGACGGAAAAACTGAGACATCCCTCCAAGGCTCATAGTCTCAGGAGAGTTTGGATACCCAAACCCGGAAGAGAAGAAAAACGCCCACTGGGGATTCCTTCGATGCACGATAGAGCCTTGCAAGCCTTGGTTAAACTGGGATTAGAGCCATATTGGGAAGCACAGTTTGAGGAAGAGTCCTATGGATTTCGACCCGGACGCTCGGCCCATGATGCCATTGACGCAATATTCAAGAAATGCCTGCGTAAACCGCAGTATGTTCTTGATGCTGATATTAGTAAATGCTTCGACCAGATTAACCATGATTACCTTCTGTCCAAGCTAGATTGTCCCTCGGTGTACAAACGGAGCATTAGACAATGGCTAAAAGCCGGAGTCCTGGACAATGGCGTATTTGAGGCAACAGAAGCAGGAACACCACAAGGTGGGGTAATCAGCCCGCTCCTAGCCAATATCGCCTTACATGGGATGATAGATTCGGTTGTCAATAGCTTCCAAAAAAGCCTAGTTATTGATGGAAAATGTGAACAATCATATCGCCCGAAAATCATCCGATACGCCGACGACTTTGTGGTATTATCCAATCGACCCGAAGTCGCCCTAGAAGCCCATAAACGCATCCAAAAGTGGCTAAAACCAGTAGGTTTAGAACTCAAGCCAGAGAAGACTCGGTTTTGTAATACCTTGTCCAAATGGAATGAGGAAAAACCTGGTTTCGACTTCCTAGGATTCAACATCCGACATTATGCGGTAAGCATCCACAAAGGGGTAAATATCGGGCCAGGGGGAACCAAACCCTACCAACTGAACATCAAGCCCTCCAAGGAAGCGTTAAGAGGACACTACGATGCCTGTAAAGAGGTCATAAAGCGGCATAAAACTGCACCTCAAGCGGCATTAATATCCAGGTTAAACCCAATCATTAAGGGATGGAGCAATTACTACTCATCAGTGGTATCAAAAGCAACATTCTCGTTCATGGATAAGTTAATCTGGAATTCCTTAAGGGCATGGACAGTATCAAGATGTGGTAAGGCGTCCCACAACAAACTCAACAACTATTGGGGTCAGGGAGTCAATGGAAGTTGGACGTTCCAAACCAAAGAGGGCCTCAGAATGTTTACCCACGCTGAGACCCCCATCAAAAGACACATCAAAGTCAAAGGGGCCAAATCCCCTTATGATGGAGATTGGACTTATTGGACCAAGCGCATGAGCAACGGCTATGGAGGAATTCCCACCAAAATAGCAACACTCATGAAACGTCAAAAAGGCAGATGCGCTCACTGTGGACAGTATTTCGCAAGTTAAGACCTTTGGGAAATAGACCATATCCAACCCAAGGTCAAAGGAGGAAAGGATTATTACTCCAACCTTCAATTATTGCATCGCCATTGTCACGATGTCAAGACCCGTCTTGACGGCTCCAACAGCACCCACGACAAGGGATAGCAAGCTAGGAGCCGTGTGAGGTGAAAGTCTCATGCACGGTTCTGAATGGGAGGGGATGGGGGTGACTCCATTCTCGACCCCTAATAAATTCTGTAACTCGGGGATCCGGGTTGAACCCTTTGGAGCAGATACCCCCAGCAGACACAGCGAACTGCGGTTGAGAATTCGGAGGACAATCCGGTAGACGCAGGCAGTCCGCAGGAGACCCAGCCCAACCTAGGAACTGGGACCACTGAGCGGGGTTACCTCCAAGTCACCAGAATTAAGATCAGCAGGAGGGTGTAGTGGAATCTAAAGTACAAACTGTGACCTCGCGAGGGTGGGGAGAATGGAGGACGGTAGCGATCGCCATTGTCGCCCTCGCTGGAGCCATCATGATGCAGCAGACGGGTCTAGGAAACCTCCGCCTAGCCCAAACTGACCCCAGACAAGCTCAAAAACAAGAAGCTTTACAACTGGAAATACTCAGGCGATCGCCCACCCTCGGTTTCGATAACCTGATCGCCAACTATACCTTCCTTAAATGGGTGCAATATTTTGGCGATGAGGAAATCCGAGACGAAATCGGCTACGCCTTAAATAAAGAATACTTCGACGTCATTACCCGCCTCGATCCCCGCTTCGCAGAAATGTATCCGTTTATCTCCACCGCCGTTTCCTTCGCCCAAGGGGAACCCGAACTGGGTATCCAATACATGGAAAGGGGTGTAGCTGCCTTGTCCCCGGAAATCAATCCGAAAGCCTTTCTGGTGTGGCGCTTCAAAGGACTGGATCAACTGCTGTTACTCGGAGATATTCCCGGCAGTATTGAATCCCATGAAATGGCAGCGCAATGGGCCCGAGGAACAGAGTACGACGAGTATGCAGACCTCTATCAAAGTGCTGCTGACTTCCTGAGAACCGAACCCGATAGCACCGGGATTCGCCTGTGGGCCTGGAATGAGGTCTATCAAAATAGTATCAATGAATCGGTTAAACAACGGGCCGAACAAGAAATGCTCAACCTAGGGGCCTCCAAAGAAATCACCGAGGACGGTCAAGTGATTTTTGTGCTACCGCAGACGGAGTAGGCGATCGCCATGAAACACAAATCCCGTCCCCAACCCACCCCTCCCCAATTAGGGCATACAAGAGGAAAAAAAAAGAAACTGGTCACCCAAGTTATTTTAGTCTTTTTCCTGATACTCGGTATCCTTGGCGGATTGGCAACCTCCCAACTTATCCGCTTACAGTCCGCTACCTCTGGATCCATTGATGCGATTTTAGTCCTCGGTGGCAGCATCAAACGAGAAATGTACGTCACCCAATTTGCCAAACAGAATCCAGACATTCCCATTGTGATTTCCCAAGGTTCTGCCGCCCCTTGTGTGCAGCTAATTTTCGATCGCGATCGCGCTCCTGCTCAGAATGTCTGGCTAGAACAATGCGCCTATTCTACCTTTACCAACTTTACCTTTAGTGGTGAACTTTTAAAACAGTGGGATGTCAAGAAAGTCAAAGTCATCACCTCTCAAACTCATCTCCCTCGCGCTAAGTGGTTAGGACAGATTCTGTTAGGTGCAAAAGGCATTGCAGTAGAAATAGAAACCGTACCGGAAGAAGGCATCCCAGGCAATAAAGAGTTTTGGCTAAAAACCGCATTAGATGTCACCCGCAGTTTAATTTGGACCCTCATCGAGCCATTCTATTCCACCGAATGTCAGCAGGTACAACGCCTGAGTGAAATTGATCTCACCCAATGGCAACCCGAGGATTATCACTGTGAACATCAAGGTCAGTTGGATTGATAGCAAGGGAGGATGGGGGAGATGGGGGAGATGTTTGTAGTAACGACTTTAGTCGTTGCTCTCGTGTCATGGCGGACGCCATGACACTTACCATGAGCGGATTAAGTAGCTGTTTGGGGACTGGAGCGATCGCCTCTTTAAGAAGCGCGTGACTTGGCTGACGCCAAGTCACGCGCAAACGACTGAAGTCGTTACTACGAACATGAGCAATCCTCCCTATCCTCCCCATCTCCCCCATCCTCCCCATCTCCCCCATCCTCCCCATCTCCCCTACTACGTCCGATCGCCTGAACAGTAGACAGAGGAACTTGATAAAAATAGTTGCGCCGAAACTGTTCCTCCTCAACTGCCGCACAAAAGCGATCGCCAACGCCGAGAGGATGGGTTAAGGGTCCGGGGATAACCTGCAAACTCTCTCCCATTGTCTGGACTTGAAACCCTGCGGCGATTAACCCTTGGATGCCAATTTCTAAGGTGCGATCGCTAATCGATAGCTTAGAACAGACTTGTCCCCGGGTTGCTTGTTCTCCAGTTCGGCTGAGATATTTCGCCACCCCTACCAACTGCTGCCACACTTGCCGGGGAGAAACAGGTTTAGGCGGGGGATAGGCGATCGCCAATGTCTTTTGAGTCTGGATTGCCAAATCTAACCATTGGTGCAACTCCTCCCAACTACTCGGACAAGTTTCTAGCACAAGGGAGGTAGTGCGATCGCAAGTCATCCCCTCAGAATCGCCTAACTCTGTTTCCTCCTCTTCTCCCATTGGAATCAGGTTTCTGCGAAAATCCAGAATCGGTAACCCTCCTTCCGGTGAAGTTATTACTGTACCGGCTTTTCGGGGACGGACTGCAATCAAGCGCACTTCATAGCGTTTTTTATAAGTGTTGTAGTCCAGTTCCACCACAGCATCACAAGGAACATTGGGTAACTCTTCTTTATAATGTCCCCACCACAAGCCGGGAAACCCCGTTTCACTGGAGTCATCCCAAATTTGAAACGTAGTTTTAATATAGTCTATTTTCCGACCCCTTTTATCCTTTTTCTCATTCCAAACATTTTTAAATTGGCAATTTTCAATCAAAACCGATGGGACCGGATTTCCCATGCCGCAAGGCTCTAATACTTTTAATTCTTTAAATAGATTCTGACCTAATTCGGCCACTTTGCAGCGTAAATCCGCTTGGACAACGGGCATTCCCAACCCGCCAATTGCTCCCATTTTTTCCTTCAACAAACGGTTAATCGCTTCCGTAAATAGAGGAATATTTTGGATAGGCAAACTTAACCCTGCGGCAAAGGGGTGACCGCCGAAACGGTGCAATAAATGCTCTTGTTCTTTGACTAATTCATACAAGTCAATATTTTTGACAGAACGCGCTGACCCACGGGCGAGGGTCAAGGAGGTATCCGAGGCTGAATCGTTAAACAGCGGAATTTTCTCCGGCTTTTCTGCCTGAGAATTGCCCGAATCGGTACTTAATAAAATAGCGGGACGGGCGTACTCTTGGGCGACTTTGCCGGCAACTAAACCGAGGACTCCCGCAGGCCATTGGGGGTCTTGTAAGACAATCACTCCGGTGGTAGAGAGGTCGAGGCGATCGAGTTTTTGTTGGACCTGTTTATCCACATCTTTTTGGATCGCTTGCCGTCGGGAGTTGGCGAGTTCGGTGTCCTGGGCGAGTTTTTGGGCGCGATGCCGATCGCGAGTGGTGAGTAATTCCACACAAAAAGAGGCATCCCCATGAATCCGACTCACCGCATTAATCCGGGGACCAATTCCAAAAGAGATATCCGTCGGGCGATCGCCACTGCGTTTGCACAAATCCAACAATGCCCCGACTCCCGGTCGGCGTCGTTCCATCGGGGGTTTCTGCGACTCCTGATGCAGGCGTTTGAGGCCCATTTGGGCTAAATATCGACAGTCTCCACTCAGTTGTACCAAGTCGGCAATTAACCCAATGGCGACTAAATCCAATAATTCCTCTAACGGGTCTTGCGGAATCTCCGGCAGTGTGCTATACATGGCTTCTACCACTTTATAAGCAACAGCGACTCCCGAAAGATGCGCCAAGGGATGGGTTGCCGGGAGAGAACGGGGGTTAATAATCGCCGCCACTCCTGGGCGATTTGGGGGTAAAGTATGGTGATCCGTGACGATGATATCGATGCCCAACTGATGAGCATACTCGATTTCGTCCAAATTGGTGCTGCCGGTATCGCAAGTCACTATTAACGTGGTTCCAGATGCGGCTAAATCGTCAATTCCCGCCCGATTTAGACCGTGAGATTGGGTTAAGCGGTTGGGAATGACGTAGGTGAGTTGAGTATTGGGGGTGAAAAATTGGCCCAGTCCGTCCCATAAGACACTGGTGGCGGTGATGCCATCGGCATCAAAGTCGCCCCAGATTGCCACCTTTTCCCCCTGTTTCCGGGCCCGTTGGAGGCGATCGACACCAGCGGACATTTCCTCGCCGAAGTCAAACGGACTGGCGGGTTGATAGTCTTGAGGATTTAAAAACCGGGCCAGTTCCTCCCGGTCCTGAATTCCCCGTTGCCAGAGTAATGCTGCCGCATATTGGCCGGATAAACCCGACTGCTGGGAGTGGAGATGCTGTCGGACTTGTTCGACGAACCACTCCGGAGGGAGTACGGGTTGTTGCAGATGCCAGGTAACGGGTTGCTGGTTCATATCCTCCCCTTGGACTTGTTTTAAGTTATTATCCCACGGGTCTCTTGAATTTGGGTTGGCGATCGCCGGTTCCCTAAAAATCTCTCTTCAGAACCCTTGACGAATTGCCAATTTTCCACCTCTCACCCGAACTGGGATGCAATGGGATGGCACTGAGTGCAAATGTAGCAACCCTTTCTGAGAATATGTTACATTAAACGGAATCCTAGCTGACGCCAAGAATCCCAGGGGAGTAAAGTTTTTAAATAACTTTGATTCTGCAATCCGCTTCGAGTTTAAAACCCTCGGCGGTTTAACCTGTTAGCTTTTATAAAAAATCACAGTGGTTGAGTTTTTCATAAAGATAAAGGCTCCCTAAACCCCAGTTTTACCATCAATTTACCCAAGTTTTTTTGGAAGTAATTTAAAAACCTGTCGCATCCAGAGATAATTTTATGCAAGCATCGAACCAAACCAGCGAATTGACCTCCCAGGAATGGCATAGCTTATCAGAACAAGAAGTTGCCAATCGACTCGGGTCCAGCGAGGAATCCGGACTAACCAATGATTTAGCAAACCAACGATTAGAAAAATTCGGACCCAATGAATTAACGGGCAAGAAAGCTAAACCTTTGTGGTTAAAATTCCTCCTGCAATTTAATCAACCGTTAATCTTAATTTTGCTCGTGGCTGGGGCGGTGAAAGCCTTCCTAGAAGAATGGCCAAATGCCTGGGTCATATGGGGAGTAACGATTATTAATGCAATGATTGGATTCCTCCAGGAATGGAAAGCGGAAGGGGCGATCGCCGCCCTGTCCAAATCAGTTACCACCGAAGCCACTTTAATTCGCGATGGCAACAAACGGCGTATTTCTTCCACAGAATTAGTCCCAGGAGACTTAGTATTACTCAATTCCGGAGACAAAGTACCGGCTGATTTACGGTTAATTCACGTTCGGAACTTGCAAATTGATGAATCGGGACTGACTGGGGAGTCGGTTCCTGTGGAAAAAAATAGCGAAATCCTCAGCACAGAAACCGCCCTAGCTGAACGCATCAATATGGCTTATGCTGGGGGATTAGTGACGTTTGGGCAAGCCCGAGGGTTGGTGGTTGCCACCGGAAATAATACCGAAACCGGAAAGATTTCTCAACTGATTGACCAACGGACCAATTTAACAACACCTTTAACCCGCAAATTTGACAAATTTAGTAAAGTTTGGATGATTTTGGTCCTGGGGTTAGGTGCATTAACCGTGGCTGTAGCATTCCATAATGCTTACAATAATGAGGCGTCGGAAACATTCAGAAATGTTCAACCCTCGATCGCCAGTGCATTAGAAGCGGCGATCGCCTTGATTGTGAGTGCAATTCCCGAAGGATTACCCGCAGTGGTAACGGTTACCTTAGCCGTTGGGGTAAATCGAATGGCGCGACGTCATGCGATCGTTCGCAAATTACCGGCAGTAGAAACTCTCGGGGGTGCAACCATCATTTGTTCTGACAAAACCGGAACCCTGACTGAAAATCAGATGACGGTTCAGGAAATTCATGCCGGGGGTCAGAAGTATTATGTCACAGGTCAAGGATATGCGCCGGAAGGGGAAATTTCCCTCAATAATTCCGCCGTTGACTTTGAACAAAACCCAATTCTGTTAGAATGTCTGCGGGCCGGACTCCTGTGTAATGATTCCCATCTTGAAGAAAAAGAGGGGAATTTGGTGGTTGTGGGAGACCCAACAGAAGGTGCATTAATTGTTGCAGCCAATAAAGCGGGATTAACTCAAAATGCGATCGCCGAAGAACTTCCAAAACGGGATGTCATTCCCTTTGAATCCGAGTTTCAGTATATGGCAACCTTGCATGAAACTCCCGACGGACCCACGATTTATGTCAAAGGTTCAGTAGAAGCCCTCCTCAAGCGTTGTACCCAAATTTTTGACAGTCAAGGTGAGGTAATTCCCTTAGATGCTGACGCCTTGCATCAGGAAGTGGAAATTATGGCAGAACAAGGGTTGCGAGTGTTAGCCTTTGCCAAAAAATCCCTCAGTTCGGGACAGCAAAACATCGATCGCCCAGATATCGACGAGGGGTTAATTTTTATGGGATTACAGGGGATGATTGACCCCCCGAGACCCGAGGCGATCGCCGCTGTTGCCGCCTGTCAAAATGCCGGAATTCAGGTAAAAATGATTACCGGAGACCATGCCACCACCGCCGCAGCGATCGCCCGACGCATGGGAATGGAGAAAAACGGTCGAGTTCAAGCCTTTACCGGCACTCAAATCGGCGAAATGGATGACCAAACCCTCGCCAATAACCTAGAGGATAGCGTCGTTTTTGCCCGAGTCGCACCGGAACAAAAACTCCGCCTCGTTGAAGCATTACAAGCCCGAGGTGAGATTGTCGCCATGACAGGGGATGGGGTCAACGATGCACCGGCCCTCAAACAAGCCGATGTGGGGATTGCAATGGGAGGTGCCGGAACGGAAGTCGCCAAGGAATCCGCAGATATTATTCTCACCGATGATAACTTTGCCTCCATTGAAGCGGCAGTGGAAGAAGGGCGCACGGTGTATAGCAACCTGGTGAAAGCGATTTCCTTTATTTTACCCGTCAACTTAGGGGAATCGATGACGGTGTTATTGAGTGTGTTGTTAGGTCGCGCTTTGCCCATTGAAGCCCTACAAATTCTCTGGCTGAATATGATTAATTCCATCACCATGACGGTTCCCCTCTCCTTTGAACCCAAATCGCCAACGGTGATGGAAAAGTCACCGCGCAACCCCAGTGAATCCCTGTTATCTGGCGATCGCATCAAACGAATTGCGATCATTGCCATTTATAACTGGATTGTCATCTTTGGAATGTTTGAATGGTCACTCCGAACCTATCCGGGTCCTGGCGAATTCGCCTTAGCCCGAACCATCGCCGTTCAATCCTTAGTTTCCGGTCGGATTTTTTATCTATTAAGTATTAGCCAATTGTTGCCGAACTTAATCGCCAAAATGAAAGGAACCCTCAACTCAAAAGTGGGTGCATCCGCCATTGTTGCTGGAATTATTGGGGCGATCGTCCTGCAAATTCTCTTCTCCCAAGTTCCCCTGCTGAATCGCATCTTTGAAACCGCCCCCCTCAATGCCACGCAATGGTTAATCTGTCTAGCTGCCGGATTACCGATGATTCCCGTCGCCCTTCTCGTCAACCGCCTAGACCCCCCAAACTAACCCCCAGTTCAACCTCACGACTGAAGTCGTTCCCTCCAATGTTCGTAGTAACGACTTCAGTCGTTTCCGGGTTCTTCCCCTTCCAAAAACCCCGATCTCCTAATCCTGTAAACACTCAGGAGGCAGGGTTTAAATTTTGCTACCCCCTGCATCATCCAACTACCTCTTCCCTCGTCAAGAAAATAGTAAATCTGAAAACCGGGCTGATACCAAATCCAATTTGAACGACCCTGCATATTTTCCCGCAATTCATCCTAATAAAGACTTTAGAGGGCGATCGCCTCTGGAGGGGGAGTGGCGATCGGTGAAGTTCCTCAGGTTCAATTTACGCCCCTACTGCGATCGGTATCGTTGATGGGAGGATGGCATCGAATGAGGTTCTATTGGTTCCAACAGGTGTTTGGCAAACTGTTTTTTTCCCGCAGAAATGGTATGGGTCCTAAAGGTGCTGAGATTAAGCCAGGACGGATGCCACAACAGGAGTCTGAGCAATTGGCGATCGTGGATGAAACCATTGTCCCTTATTTTGGGGGACGGGTCCGGTTTCAGAGTTCCTGGTGGCCTGCCTTATGTCTACATAATATTACCCTAGGTCCCGGTGAAGTGGTTTCTGTGGTAGGACGAGATAATATTACGTTGCTGGTTGAACCGATTGGGGCCTCTCTACACAGGGGAGGGAACGACTGAAGTCGTTACTACAAACTGCTGCCAGGGGGGGGAAACGACTGAAGTCGTTACTACAAACTGCTGGACGGGGGGGAACGACTGAAGTCGTTAGGGGATTCCAACAAATAAATCATCCTTGCTTTGATGCGATCGCACCTAACAAGGCTCTTTTAGCCCGCGCAGGCACCGCTTTGTCCGTGTAGCTCCAGGCTTGAGCCTGCGGGTTTTTTGAAGGTTTTATTTTTTGG
>NZ_JAMXOT010000376.1 GCF_024220515.1 Oscillatoria sp. HE19RPO | reverse complement strand
ACAACAACCCGCACCACTATCTTTTCTTAAGTTCGTAGTAACGACTTCAGTCGTTATCTTTTCTTAAGTTCGTAGTAACGACTTCAGTCGTTTCCGGGCTAATCATAACAACAACCCGCACCACTATCTTTTCTTAAGTTTGTAGTAACGACTTCAGTCGTTATCTTTTCTTAAGTTCGTAGTAACGACTTCAGTCGTTTCCGGGCTAATCATAACAACAACCCGCACCACTATCTTTTCTTAAGTTCGTAGTAACGACTTCAGTCGTTATCTTTCCCCGGTTCGTAGTAACGACTTCAGTCGTTTCCGGGCTAATCATAACAACAACCCGCACCACTAGGACTCCCGTACAGTACCGATCCGCTAGGGGTTTAAATCTAATCCTGTGTCTGGGGAAGAAAGGATCTAAGTTGGGATATTAAACATTAAGAACGACTGAAGTCGTTACTACGAACATGAAGGGGAAACGACTGAAGTCGTTACTACGAACATGAAAGGGAACGACTGAAGTCGTTACTACGAACATGAAGGGGAACGACTGAAGTCGTTACTACGAACATGAAGGGGAACGACTGAAGTCGTTACTACGAACATGAAGGGGAACGACTGAAGTCGTTACTACGAACATGAAGGGGGAACGACTGAAGTTGTTACTACGAACATGAAGGGGAACGACTGAAGTCGTTACTACGAACATGAAGGGGAAACGACTGAAGTTGTTACTACGAACATGAAGGGGAAACGACTGAAGTTGTTACTACGAACTTTGGAACGATAACGCCTGAAGGCGTTACTACGAACTTAAGAGGGGGAACGACTGAAAATGGTGATATGGAAGAGAGTACGGAAATTGCGTTAGGACCCCAGAGTAAGAACCGAACTAAAGGGGTGCTTAAATTTAGATACCCTAGACTAGGAGCACCGATCGCCTCGGCTGCTTCCAGAACAAAAACTATAGACTAAATCTTTATCGGTATAGGAGGAATTTTAATGGCTGCGACCGACTTCAAGGACTACTATGCAATTCTAGGAGTCAGTAAAACCGCAAGTGTTGATGAAATTAAGAAGGCTTTTCGTAAACTTGCTCGCAAATATCATCCGGATATGAATCCAGGAAACGCTCAAGCTGAAGCTAAGTTTAAGGAAGTTTCCGAAGCGTATGAAGTGCTGGGTGACACAGACAAGCGCAAAAAATACGACCAGTTCGGACAATATTGGCGGCAAGCTGATGGTGCAGCGGGTGCGGCGGGATGGCCCCCCGGTGGTGGGAATGTGGATTTTGGCGGGTTCGATTTTAGCCAATTCTCTAGCTTTGATGATTTTATCAATGCGTTGCTCGGTCGCGTTGGGGGACCTGGGGCGGGTCGGGCTCGTCCGGGAGGCTCCAGTTACAATTATCGCAATCCTCGTTCGACTTCGACGAGTGGGTTTGGCGGGTTTGAGGATTTTGCTTCGGGTTTTGGAGGCGATCGCACTGCTGCTGCGGGGACCTCTGCGGACCGGGAAAGTAGTATTACCCTGACCTTTTCTGAGGCGTTTCAGGGCACCCAAAAACGTTTAAATTTGGGGACGGAGGCAATTGACGTCCGGATTCCCCCTGGGGCCAAACCGGGGACTCGGATCCGAGTTCGTGGCAAGGGTCTGGTGAATTCCTACAACCAACAACGGGGGGATTTGTATCTGAAGGTGGAAATCCAACCCCACTCGTTTTTCCAGTTTGAGGGAGATAATCTGGTCTGCGAGGTCCCTGTCGCCCCGGATGAGGCGGTGTTGGGGGCAACCATTGAGATTCCCACTCCCGATGGGACGGTGAAAATGAATGTTCCGGCAGGAATTCGGTCCGGACAAACCCTGCGACTGCGAGGGAAGGGATGGAAGACGGCGAAGGGCGATCGCACGGATCAGTTGGTCAGAATTGCGATCGCCCCTCCCAAGGACCTCAATTCTACGGAAAAGGACCTCTACGAAAAGATTCGCAACGCCCGTCATTACAACCCCCGCAGTCATTTACAGTCGGTCCGATTGTAAATGACTGCCTGAGAAAAGCAACAACCGGCGGGGGTTAAAACCTAGCCCTGTCAAGGTGGTAAATTGAATCGGGCCTCATCCGGGTTTCTTGTAGGGGCGTATTGCATACGCCCTCTTTATCCGTCAGGGAACTCCAAAAAATAAAACCTTCAAAAAACCCGCACCCTGAAGGGTGGGGCTACACGGACAAAGCCCGCCTGCGCGGGCTAAAAGAGCCTTGTTAGGTGCGATCGCATCAAAGCAAGGATGATTTATTTGTTGGAAT
>NZ_JAMXOT010000375.1 GCF_024220515.1 Oscillatoria sp. HE19RPO | reverse complement strand
TCTTTCTCTTATACAGACCACCTAGGACGAATCTGAAATGTAGTAACTCATCTGAGTACATTTCATAGCGTTGGCAATCGACAATATCTATCCAATGCCCTTTTGCTTGAGCGAGATGCTTTTTTACAAAGAGAACTGCACGGGACTCTTCGCTCTTAGCGTATTCAAGGTATTTTTTAAGTAGCTCGTCGTCCATAAGTCAAGTCGTCCATAAGTCAAGATGTTCTGGAATCTGTACTTGGTGCCTAAGAATGAAGTTGAACCGCATTCGCTAACGCTTGCGGTTAATTTGTGTCATCCTTTATGTTGGGTCCAACGGCGTCTTATTTCGCCCCTTCCAAATTTTATCATAATAATCCCAGAAATGTTGAATGTCCTCCTCAACCAGATTCGGTCAATCGACAGGCAAAGGTTAAGCAAATATCTGGGAACTCTGTCGCCAGAAACGATGGAACAGGTTAATCGAGCGATTCAAATTAGTTTAGGGTTGGTGAGTTTATAAGATGAAGTCCGGTTAATAAGAGATCTTGCACCTGTGGCAACAACCCTACTGCTTCAGTTCTCCTCAAGAGGCAACCCCTGAAGGGGTTACTACAAACGTTTGTAGTGACTCATGCAAGGAGTCATCTTGATGCAACCCCTGAAGGGGTTACTACAAACGTTAAATCATGACAAGCCCTTGACAAAACTGAAATTTTATGCTACATATCCCAGATATGATGCCCGAGCCCTGAAATTCTCTGAAACCGTGGTGGTTTCCTGGAATTTTTGCCAGTTACACTGAAATAAGCTTTAAGGTTCATGAAAACCCTTAGTCTTGTTGGAAGGTGGTACTGTGCCAAATCGCAATTTTTTGATTCCTCTCTCCATCGCCCTTGGTTTGTTTCCGGTGGTTCCACCTGTGATGGGACAGGCTTTATTGCCTCGGACTCTCCAGCTTGATGGGACTCAGTTGGAACAGCAAGGGTTGTTTCTGGCGGAAGAAGCGGCTCAGTTGGCGAGATTTCAGCAATTTGAACTGGCTTTAGCCCGGGCGGAGTTGGCGGCCCAGCTTGCGCCGAATGCGCCCCAAGCCTGGGGGATTTTAGGCAGTTTGTATCTGCAATCGAAGGAGTTACCGAAGGGGATTGCAGCGTTGGAACGGGCCCGATCGCTGGATCCGGAGAATCATGTGGTGATGTTTGCCCTCGGTTCGGCTTATTTTCAGCAACAAAATTACCGGGAGGCAATTAACTCCCTGCAAGCGGGTTTAAAAATCCAACCGGATGTACCCGGGGCTTTATTTGATTTGGGCAATGCCTACTACATGACTAGAGAGTATCAAGAGGCGATCGCCCAATATGAACGCGCCGTCGCCCAGGATGACAAATTCTGGCCTGCGATTAACAATATCGGTTTAGTCGAATACGAACAAGGGGATATCAATGCGGCCATTCGGCAGTGGGAAACCGCACTCAGCATCGACTCCGAAGCTGCTGAACCGATGCTGGCGATCGCAGTGGCAACCTACGCCCAAGGCAACCGAGAACGGGGTTTAGCCCTCGGAGAAGAGGCATTGCGGATTGATCCGCGTTATGGGGAAATAGATTTTCTGGTGGAAAATCTCTGGGGTAGTCGCCTTTTGGAAGATACCAAAAAATTCTTGGACACTCCCCGCATTCAAGCGACTCTGGCGCAATTTATGGATGTAACCCCACACAACCACAGCCATTAATCCTGGACTGGATCCCATAAAGGGGGAAGGATCAAGGCTCAAGGATGAAAATCACCCCGTAAATCCAATCTTCCATCCCTGAGACCCTAATCCTTCATCCTTCATCCCTCCTCTTTGGGCAGTAGGGCCGCAATCTGGTCAACGAACTCCTGATGATCCACCACGGGTTTAGAAATGTAGCCATCGGCCCCACTCTGTTCGAGAAAGGATTCCTTATCCCCCGCCATTGCGTGTGCTGTGACCAAAATAATCGGCAAATAGGAGGTTTTGGGGTCAGCTTTGAGCATTTGAGTAATTTTGATGCCATCCACTGCCTTGCCTTGGTAAACGCTGCGAGACAGGGACACATCCATTAAAATCACATCCGCCTCACCCGCTTGGGCAATTTGCATCACCTCTTCCACATTTTCGGTATGCTTGACATTGAGGCCACCCCGCTTGGTGAGGATTTTAGAGAAAACCCTAGCGTTGACCAGATCGTCCTCCACAATTAGAACGGTTCTCATATCCCTTTCCTTTTCATTTACTCAATCGGATGCGCTCGATCGTCAGACTGTCAGGAATGATAGTACGCTGACAAAGTGTCCTCCGATCTTCTTCTCTTCGCTAACGATAGCGTTATTGAGCGCAAAAAGCAGGACACTGTTGGAAGTTGGTTTGGTTTAAGGAACGAAACTCATGGCTAAACAATTGAACCTACTGTCTACTGGACAGGTTATCCCGACTGCTTTGCACGTCGAAATGCAACAGTCCTACCTTGAATATGCCATGAGTGTGATCGTGGGGAGGGCGTTACCGGATGTCCGAGACGGTTTAAAACCCGTCCACCGGAGGATCCTGTACGCGATGCACGAATTGGGTTTATCTCCCGATCGCCCTTATCGGAAATGTGCTCGCGTGGTTGGGGATGTCCTCGGTAAATATCACCCCCACGGCGATCAATCCGTTTATGACGCGATGGTGCGGTTGATCCAGGAATTCTCCAGTCGGTATCCCCTCCTCGCGGGTCATGGCAATTTTGGTTCGGTAGATAACGACCCCCCTGCGGCAATGCGTTACACGGAAACGCGCCTTGCCGAAATTGGCAGCGATGCCATGCTTCAAGAAATCGGCGAAGCGACGGTCGATTTTATCGGAAATTTCGATAATTCCCAACAAGAACCGATCGTGTTACCGGCACAATTACCCATGCTGCTGCTGAATGGCAGTTCGGGAATTGCTGTGGGTATGGCAACTAATGTCCCTCCCCACAATTTAGGGGAGGTGGTGGATGCATTGATTGCTTTAATCGATAACCCGGATTTATCCGATGAAAAACTCTTCACCCTAATTCCCGGTCCCGATTTCCCCACTGGCGGGGAAATTATTGACACGGAAGGGATTCGATCCGCCTACACCACGGGACGGGGAATTATCCCCTTGCGGGGGGTGGCAAGGGTGGAAGAAATCCAAGGGGGACGCGGCAAACATCGGCGTCAGGCGATCGTGGTGACGGAGTTGCCGTATCAGGTGAATAAATCCGCCTGGATTGAAAAAATCGCGGATTTGGTGAATCATGGGCGGTTGGATGGAATTTCCGATCTGCGCGATGAGAGCGATCGCGATGGGATTCGCGTTGTCATTGAACTCAAACGGGAAACCAATCCCGAAGTGGTTCTGCAACATCTCTACCACCAAACCGCACTGCAAAATAACTTCGGTGCCATTCTGTTGGCATTGGTAGAGGCACAACCGCGCCAGTTATCCCTCCGGCAAATGCTGCAAGAGTTCCTAACCTTCCGGGAACAGACGCTCAATCGTCTCTACACCCATGAATTAGAACGCACCCAGCAGCGGTTGGAAATTGTCGAAGGATTGCTCAAGGCGCTGAACAACTTAGATGCACTGATTGAGATTTTGCGGAATGCGCCGGATGGGACGACGGCAAAGGCAGAATTGCAAAGCGAGTTAGAACTCACGGAGAACCAAGCGGATGCAATTTTAGGGATGCCAATGCGCCGGATTACCGGATTGGAACGGCAAAAATTGCAGGATGAACGGAATCAACTCAATACCCGGAGGGAGGAGTTGGAACGGTTACTTGGCGATCGCCGGGAATTGCTCAAAGGGTTGAAGAAAGAGTTGCGATCGCTCAAAAAGAAATTTGGCGACCCTAGGCGCACCCGGATTTACACCGTTTCGCCCGATCGCGAGACAGTGCTGGTGGCAACCCCTGACTCCGGGGAAGAAAAAACCAGCAAAACCAAATCCCGCAAAGGTAAAAAGGCAGCGATTCCCGAAGAAGTTGCGCCTTCTCTGCCGCTGTTTGCCACCCCTCCAGAACCGGAAGAAACGGTTTTGGAATTTACCCGACGCGGATATGTGCAACGGTTGTCCCCGTCCACTTATGAGCGTCAGCAACAGAAACAGGAGGAAAATCCTGAGATTCAAACCCTAGAAGCGGGTGCGGATTTTGTGGTAGAAACCCATGTGGCGTTTACGGATCAGGATGTACTGATTTTGACCCGGGATGGCAAGGGTTTCTCGATTAAAGTTGGGGATATTCCAGCAAATAAACGCGGCGCAAAGAAAACGCCGTTCGTGAGTTTGTTTCCGCCAGCAGTGCATGGGAATCCTGATGCGATCGCCACGCAGTTTATCCTTTCAGATTATCCTGAAACTCTGGATTTAATCTTCTTGACGGAACGGGGGAGAATTAAACGCTTACCCCTGTCAGAATTTGCCAATTTGACGGCGCGAGGATTAACAGCAGTTAAACTAAAAGAGGGAGATGCGTTAGCTTATGCCAATTTAGCGACAGTGGGACAAGATATTGCGATCGCCACTTCTGGGGGACGACTACTCCGATTTGCGATCGATGATGACAATCTGCCGATTACCAGTCGCGCCTCCATGCCACAACAAGCATTGCGCTTAGGCAAGGGTGAGAATTTGGTCGGATGTGTCGCACTCAGTCAGAGTGAGAAACTGTTGCTGGTGACTAGATTGGGATATGGGAAACGGTTGCCAGTGGAGTTAGTCCGACTGGCGAAACCGGGGGATTTGGGTACTCAGTCGATGACGTTTAAAAATAAAACCGATGGATTAGTAGGGATGGTGGCAGCGCTTCCGGATGCGGAGTTAAAATTACTGACGAGCAGCGATCGCTTTTTGCGGTTGCCGGTTAAGTCAGTGCGATCCAAACGCAAAGATGACGCAGGCGATCGGTTAATCAAACTAGAACCCAAAGAAACCCTCGTTTATCTAAGTGTTTCCTCTCCCGAACCCGAACAGTATGTGTAACAGATGAACCCGATCAGGGAACTCCAAAAAATAAAACCTTCAAAAAACCCGCAGGCTCAAGCCTGGGGCTACACGGACAAAGCGGTGCCTGCGCGGGCTAAAAGAGCCTTGTTAGGTGCGATCGCATCAAAGCAAGGATGATTTATTTGTTG
>NZ_JAMXOT010000038.1 GCF_024220515.1 Oscillatoria sp. HE19RPO | reverse complement strand
ATTCCAACAAATAAATCATCCTTGCTTTGATGCGATCGCACCTAACAAGGCTCTTTTAGCCCGCGCAGGCACCGCTTTGTCCGTGTAGCCCCAGGCTTGAGCCTGCGGGTTTTTTGAAGGTTTTATTTTTTGGAGTTCCCCGATGCGCTCAATTGCGTAAGTCCTGAAGAAGCAGGATGCGCTCCCAGCGCATCCTGCTTCTTTTATTTATTTTGACGCACCGGCAACGGAGTGTCCAGAATCTCCATCAACAAATCCAGTCGCGAGGGACGAGACAGCAAGGGGACCAGATTCGGCAGGGAATAGTAATCTCCGCCAAAGGTGAAAGTTTCCACCGGCACTTGCTTCTGCTTGAGTTGGGTTTCTACCCAATTGCAGGAACTTCCCACACGGACGATGATCACATTTGGCATCACCGCAAATTCGCGAGAGTAGGTTTGATAAACATCGGCGAAATAGGGATGACCATTCTCACCTTCATCGGTGACGAGGATGATTTGGTCCACAACTTGCTTTTTCCGTCGCATGGCTTCTAAGGCACAACCGACACTGGTTCCTCCACCCGCCTTAATCCCATCGAAAGCACGTTCCCAGTCGCTTAATTCAGCACCCTGAGCGGTGACTGGGTAAGGCATGGTATCGAAGGCATAGACATAGAGTTCCGCTTCGGAAATCCCGGAAATCATGGCAGCTAGACGCTTACCCACGGCGATCGCCGAGTCCATTGAACCGGATTTGTCCACCAGCAATCCCGTGGGTTTGCTGATTTTTCCGCGCTTTTTGACTTGTTCGTTAGTAATTTGTTCTAACTGCGCGGTGGTGGCAGCATCCAAGTTAGCAGCATCGGCAGCAACTCGCGCTTTGTAGGCAGAGACGCGATCGCTCGTTTGCGCTTTTTGTAGTTTCCCCTCAATCAACGCTTTGACATCAGGATGTTCCATCGCACCTCGTGCTTGCAGGGATTTCATGTTATTGATCACTTCCTGCGCCGACATGGAGTTAATCAGTGCGACTAAAACCGTTGGGGTTAACTGTTTAATTGCACCAACGGCGATCGGATAGGGAATGTTATGTTCCACAATCAGCGCCGCTTGTTCTGCCGGATTGGTCGATTTTGCCAGTTGCTTCAGGAGATAGGCGAGAGAATCCTGGGGAGGATTGTTTTTAAACAGGACTGCATCGGCGCGATCGCTCGGTTTGATATGCAAGCTGGCATACAGATGTTTCATGGCACTGCGGTTGCGAAGTGCGGCGCGATCAAAGAATTTGGCATTTTTTTCGCGATCGCGTAGGTATTGCGTCACTGCAGTGCGTGAGGAACGCGGTACTTTCCCCCGATGCTGCTTCATAAAGTCCACAATCCGCCCAACTTGATACGGAGGAAATTCTTGCAGCATCACGAAACCGGCGTCCCGATGAGCAGTTAAAGGACTGGTGAGTAAATGTCCGACAAACACTTCTTTATGATCGCGCACATCCCCATTTTTGCTATACCAAACCCCCAAATGACCGTAAAAAATCGGGTCCAATTCCACCATCAGTTGATGTAACTCTGCCACATCTTCCAGTTTGCGGTGGGGGGTAGTCAGCAAACTATTCAACATTTCCAGTCTTAAATCCCGTTCTGCTGCATTCATGAACGTCCTCCTGTTGTCTAAATTGTTTTTTTTTAATTAGCTTTCAATAATTTGCAGCTTTCACAAAAACAGGACTGACGCATTCTTTAATATCAAACCCCAGATTCTGTAGGGGTGATTCGCGAATCACCCCTACATTTAGGGTTGATGCGTAAGTGCTGAAAAATAAAGAACACTTCGCGCAAGTTTAAAAAGCTTTTTGTTTATACATGGGAATTGAACCCATAAACCCTTTCGGGTACTCGATTTTGAATCAAGCGCTTTACCAGTAGCAAGTATGTAAGCTTTTTCAGTTAGGGCGCGAAGTGCTTGGATACTACAAGCCGAATGAAATGCGGAAAAATTAAACACCTCGTACAAGTCCAGAAAGCCGTTGTTTCATACGCAGGAATCGAACCTGTTGGCTTTACTTTTTTCAGAGTAATGCTCTATCCGTGAGCAAGTATGTAAGCTTTCTGAGTTAGGGTACGAAGTGCCTGGATATTAAAACCGTTTTGAAATAGAGAAAATTAAAACACTTCGCGCAAGTCAAGAAAGCCGTTGGTTCATACGCAGGACTCGAACCTGCTAGAGTTACTTCCATAAAGTAATGCCCAACCATTGAGCAAGTATGTAAGCTTTTTCAGTTAGGGCGCGAAGTGCCAGGGTACTCAGAACAGGGAAACGCGGAAAATTTTAAACACCTCGTGCAAGTCCAGAAAGCCGTTGTTTCATACGCAGGAATCGAACCTGCTAAAGTTACTTTATGAGAGTAATGCTCTACCAGTGAGCAAGTATGTAAGCTTTCTGAGTTAGGG
Source organism: Oscillatoria sp. HE19RPO (assembly GCF_024220515.1). Lineage (GTDB taxonomy): Bacteria > Cyanobacteriota > Cyanobacteriia > Cyanobacteriales > Laspinemataceae > Laspinema. Next base: position 9,164 of record NZ_JAMXOT010000038.1, on the reverse strand, counting down.
CACGAAGTGCTTGGATCTTAAAACCGTTTTGAAAGGGGAAAAATTAAAACACTTCGCGCAAGTCAAGAAAGCCGGTGGTTCATACGCAGGACTCGAACCTGCTAAGGTTACTGCTATAAAGTAATGCTCTACCATTGAGCAAGTATGTAAGCTTTTTAAGTCAGGGCGCGAAGTGCTAATTGTGTTCAAATCGTAGAAATCATTTGGAACTCCTAAATTCTGGCTGAACTCTGAGCAATTTAACCGTAAACCGCTTCTGGGCGAACGATTAAGTCACCGGAAGGACGCCGATCGCAAACGTAATCCTTGAAGCGATTTTCGCTGACTTCCAAGTAACGGGCAAGCTGTTGTTTGATGGCTGCATCGGTCATGGATTCAGTAATGTCAACTTGAGTTTCACTTACGTCGTAGGAACGACCTTCAAAACGAATGTGAACCATGTTCTCTTCTCCTTGTTCTACAAGAAACAACGCCGTTCTAAGTAATAAACTTCGGTAGTGTGACGGATTTGCTCGCCAGGATGAACAGTGTTGGCGTTAATTCCGTGGGGTTGACTTGGGGTTCCGGTTAACTGCTTCTGCTGAGTTTGAGGCTGAGAATTTTGCCAACTCAGGGGGAGCATTTTCAGGTAGAGTAACAAGGGAATACCTCAATTCCTTTCAAAAAAATAATGAATTAATTTGGGTTAACCGCCCCGGTTTTATTCAGCTTTCAAGGTGTAGCAAGGAGAAATCTCAGTGAGTTTTTTCCTTGCTCTCCTTTAATGTAACACTCGTACTACAGAGTGTCAAGGGGGTATCGAAAAAAAAATTAATTTGCTAATTCAAGACTCTCAAGTGCTTTAAATAGCGAGACTTTTGCGAAAGATTTGCGAAACCCGACGGATTCATAAAGTTTCAAGGCTCCCGTTGGACTTTGGGCATCTACACTCAAGAGAATGGTTTCAACCCCGGCAGATTGTAATTGCTGCATCCCCGCTAACAATAGCGCCCGTCCGATACCTTGATGGCGGAAGCCGCGACGGGTTCCTAGGACGGTAATCCAGCCTTCATTTCGTCCAGTTTGGCGATTTTTTTCATCATAAATTGTACAATAACAAAAACCGGCAAATTGGCCATCAGGAGAGACGGCTACTAAGTCGAAGGCGGGCCGATAAGGAAGATTGGCTAATTCATAATCCAGGCGATCGCGAGTGAAGGTGTGAAAATTCCAATGATCAATAAAACTCTGGTTGTACAGTTCAACCCAAGCATCGCCATTCTTTTGCTGTTCCCCAATCTGCACCGTAAATTCAGGCGGTAACTGAGGAGTGGGTATGGATTCAGCAGCGACTCGTTCCATGCGGAAAAAATAGCGATCAACGGCGAATCCACAGCTTTCTAAAAACCGAATGCGATCGCCATCGGATTCCCTGGTTCCCGATCGCAAGCTCACCGGCACACCACACTCCTGACTCACTTCCTGCATCCGCGCCTCACCCCATGCGACGATTTCCCGTTCCACAGTCCCGCCTCGGAACAGCGGATGCACCCGAAACCAGAGGAAACCATCCCGAACCTCACCGGATTCAGGAATCCAAAGTTGTGCGAACCCGATCAATGTCCCCTCGGGCGTTTCCCAGAGGTGAAGATTGCGATCGCGATCGACGTCAGGCGCTTCAATTTCTTGGCGAAGTTCGGCGATCGAACTGCCTTCATCCAGGCAATCCACCGCCTCACAAGCGTGAATCAAAGCCGCGATCGCCTCTAAATCCATGTCTCCCGTATAGCCGCGTTTTGTTAACGTGATCATCATCTCTGTTCCCTGTTTTAATAAAGGGTGGTAGAGGAGTTGAACCTCTCTCGATCCGATTAAAAGTCGGATGCATAAACCGATCTGCCAACCACCCATTCTATCCCATCTCAGCGGAAGCTGGAGGAGTCGAACCCCTACGGATTTCCACCGTACCCCAGTGTTCAAGACTGGTTGCCGTCCCATCAGCAGCAGCTTCCATTAATCAATAATCAATTTAGGGATGTAAATCCCAAACCAATCTGCAAATCGAAGGCGAATGCAAACCTATGTGAAACTTAAACTGTTTCATCTTACTGTTACCTCTGATTTACAGGATTTACGCATATTTTGAGACCCTAAAATGTAGAGGCGATTCGCGAATCGCCTCTACATTATTTAGAGGTAATGCGTAAGTTTTAACTTAAATGAAACTCCTCGACTTGGACTCGAACCAAGAACCCTCCGGTTAACAGCCGGATGCTCCACCATTGAGCTACCGAGGAATAGTCCCTTACCTTAAAGTGATGCAGGAAGCCTCTCACAGGCAAGAGAAAGCCCCTTTGGATGGAGTTGAACCACCGACACCGACGTTCGTAGCATCAGTTCCAGATCCGCTGGCAAAGGGAAATCCACCAGAGAGGTACTGCCCCTCCTAACCCCGCGTTATCAGCACGGTGCCTCACTTTTCGGCTTCTGGTGGGTGGTGGAAGATGGAGGAATCGAACCCCTACAGTAACCTGTACTCTGGCTTTCGAGACCAGTTGCCGTCCATTCAGCAGCATCTTCCGCAGGGTGTCTGACGGGACTTGAACCCGCTAGGACTGGCTTCACAAACCAGCGTCTGGACCGCTTGGACTTCAGACACCATCATAGGACTTACGCATTACCTCTCAATGTAGAGGCGATTCGCGAATCGCTGCTACATTTAGGGTGCGTTTTCAACATAAGCGTAAGTCCTGCATCAGTGGATCTGGCGGGGGTCGAACCCGCAACCTCTTCTTTGCAAGAGAAGCGTTCTCCCATTGGAACTACAGACCCAGATTAAAGAGATGATGAACTTAAGTGAGGCGATCGCGTTTGGTCGTGCAAGTGCGAGGAGCATTTTGCGCTTTCTCAGTTACTAGAGGGACTCCGCCGATGGGTTGTTACACACTCTTTAAAGGATGGCTACTTTTAAGCCCACCTCTCGGGTTCTTCGTATTCCTCGTTCTCACGCGCCCACAGTTTTTCGTGGTACTTTTCCTCTCGTACTTAAGTATGTAAGCTCCAAAAATTAGGTCACGCTTGGACGCGATCGCAGAAAATTAGCCTGTTAAATTTCAGAAGATAATCCCTCCTTTTTAGTGAATAAAAACAAGAGTGGTAGGACTCGAACCTACATAAACCGATTTAGAAGATCGGGACTTTTTCCAATTAAGTTACACTCTCTTTTGTTGGTAGTCCCAGTCAGATTTGAACTGACAACATCTTGCTTGTAAGGCAAGCGCTCTACCGTTGAGCTATAGGACTACAAAAGCGGATGATGGGATTTGAACCCATGCACTGAGACTGGCAGACTCAGATGCTTACCACTACATCACACCCGCAGAAAGCTGGTGACAGGAATTGAACCTGCAACCCATCGCTTACAAGGCGATCGCTCTACCAATTTGAGCCACACCAGCATTAAGAATTGGTGGCAGGGGCAAGATTTGAACTTGCTGATTTTCAGTTTATGAGACTGACGAGCCAACCATTGCTCCATCCCTGCATAAATCACCAAAATACCCCTGACTGGACTCGAACCAGTACCCCCTAGATCCTTAGTCTAGTGCCTCTTCCAATTGGGCTACAGGGGCGAATTTTAAATAAGCGCATCGCTTGGGTAAGTTATACCCAATACCCCTGACAGGACTCGAACCTGTAAAACACTCGGTCTGAGCGAGCGACGGTTTCCAATTACGTCACAGGGGCGAAAAAAAATCGGGATGGTAGGATTTGAACCCACGACTCTTTGGTCCCAAACCAAAGCTTCTAAACCGCTGAATTACATCCCGTTGGTACTCCTGGTGGGACTCGAACCCACACTTTTTAAAAAACAGATTTTAAGTCTGCCGCGTCTACCAATTCCGCCACAGGAGCGAGAGAACAAAGGTACTCCCGGTGAGACTCGAACTCACAATAAATCGCTTTTGAGGCGATCGCGTTTTCCAATTACGCCACAGGAGCAAAAATTGGATGCCCCGCCAGGGATCGAACCTGGACTCTTCTGGGTCAAATCCAGAAATGTTACCCAATTACACCACAGGGCATTGTGATATGGATGCCTGGGTTGGGGTCGAACCAACCTCTCTGTGAGTCAGAATCACAGCGACTTACCGAATCGTCCACCAGGCAATACCAGCCCCCCAGGTCGGCTTCGATCCGACGACCTCCTGTTCTTCAAACAGGCGCTACTACCAACTGAGCTACCGGGGGATAAAGGAGAGAGAGGGATTTGAACCCTCGTCGGATCTGTTCAATCCGATCGGTCTTTCCAAGACCGCGCCATCAGCCTCTCGGCCATCTCTCCAGGTTGGGGGTCATGCACCCAGGTTATACAAATCCGGTTATCAAAAACCTACTTTGCTCTTTAGCCTGCGTAGGCAGGCTTGGTCTGTATAGCCCCAGCCTTCAGGCTGCGGGTTTTTGCTACGAGTACCGGATTGGGTTTTATACAAAAAAGGCGGAGAGGGAGGGAGTCGAACCCTCGACGGTCGTTAAACCGCTCTTTCTTAGCAGGAAAGCGCCTTAAGCCACTCGGCCACCTCTCCACAATGGGCCAGGAGGGACTCGAACCCCCATGTTCAGCACAATAGCACTTGATTTACAGTCAAGCTCCTTCACCAATTTGGATACCAGCCCATACAATGTGGCAGTGCCGACGGGAGTTGAACCCGCAAACGCCGACGTGAAAGGTCGGGGGCTTTACCAATTTGCCTACGGCACCAGGTTTGGCGCAGGGACTGAGATTTGAACTCAGATCAACGGTTTTGGAGACCGTCATGTTAGCCATTACACTATCCCCACATTTGTTGGTCGCAGCAGCAGGATTTGAACCTGCATCAACCCAGTTATGAGCTGGGGACTTTACCATTAAGTTACACTGCGATATCGATTTGGTAGCCTCAACGGGAATTGAACCCGTATCCCAGCCTTGAAAGAGCTATATCCTAACCATTAGACGATGAGGCCAGATTATCGATTTCAGCCAAGTTTTTTCTTGGTTTTTTCCAAATTTAATCTATGCTGAACGGGAGTGACGGGACTCGAACCCGCGACGACTTGTTCGACAGACAAGTGCTCTACGCTAACTGAGCTACACCCCCATGAAATCAGCATTAGATTACATGGAATTTGGAAAAGTTTGGCGGTTGATGGGGTGGCAATGATTCAAGGGAATGATTCCCACCCAGTGAGTCCGCCATTGTTTCCGTTTTCATTAAATGGCCCTTTGATTATTCAGTTTTCAAGGTTCGATGTGGGCGTTTGGGTAGAGCGTTTTGCTCTGTCTCTCTCGCCTCATATTTATATACTACGCACATACTACAAAACTGTCAAGGGGTTTTGGAAAAATTTCTGATTTTTTTTTTAAGTTTCATGGAAATGCTTGATTTTAAAGGGTTTTGGCTGACAAGAAATTTGATAAGGCTGCCCTCAATCCACATACTACAATGATGAAAGACTGAAGTATGGGGTGGATCCCAATAGGCCCAGACGGAGGGTGCTGACTCTCTTCGATGGAGTGGCGCTGACCCGGTTCTGGTTTTGGACCGAAAGCCGGTTAAAATCAGGAGAGTATCTTAAAAAAAATCAAGCCATGTTGAAGCTATACTACAATGTCATTTCTTGGAACTCTCGCCGGGTCTGGATCTCCTTATTAGAGAAAGGGCTACCGTTTGAATTGGTCGCGATGAAACTCGATGGCGATCAGTTCAAAGGGGAGTTTTTGGCACTCAATCCGTTTCACCAAGTTCCGGTTTTGGAAGATGAGGGATTTGTGATCCTGGAATCGTTGGCAATTTTGGATTACTTAGAGGCAAAATATCCGACTCCTTCTTTACTGCCTGCGGATCCGCAGATGTTAGGGATGGTGAAAATGATTGAGCTTTTGACTTTAACTCAGATGATGCCACCGATGGAACCCTTGATGATGAATTGGATGGGGTTTTCGCAAGAAAGTCCGGAAAAATTGCAAGAAGCTAAACAGAATCTTGCTCAGGTGTTAGGCTTTTTTGAAAGTAAGTTAGCCGATCGCCCCTATTTTGGAGACCAACAGCTAACCTTGGCGGATATTGTCGCCGGAACTGCTATTCCATTTTTGCCCGGTTTGGGATTACCCCTGGACGATTATCCTCAGTTGCAAACTTGGTGCGATCGCCTGATGACCCGCGAGAGTTGGCAGCAAACTCAACCCACTGCAAAACAAATTACAGAATTTAAGACCCAAATGAAAATCTTGCTCTCTCAGCGCCAGTAATTTCATGCAATTTTTTCACCCAATGGTTATAATCTAACCACTGTAAAGCCACAAGAGGACTCAATGATATTCATGAGCATTTCTTTAATCAATGTTGCCCACTATTACCAACAACTCCCTCATCAAAAGCAAGCCCTGACTATCCTCCAAGAAAAAATAGAAGCCACTCATCCGGAGTGGTTAAGCGATGATTCAGCATTTGTGCGAACCTGGAGAAAGCAAACCGACAGCCCTAGATTTTCTCCGGAAGTCGAGATTATTTCGGACCGGAAACAACTCCGAGGAGAGTGGGGGGGAAATACTTATACGATTGACGCTGATGAACTGAACGTATTGGTACTGGATACCTACGATAAAGAAACAGGAAATCTGGTCGATCGCGAACTGAGTGGGGATTTATTTGCCGAGGTAACGGTTAATCCGTTGACGGGACATATTGTAGTAGGAGTTGTCTTGGATTATTTTGCCGCTACTACCACCAGTGGCATTTTCGTCCTTGATCCGCAACCGGGAGGCTATGCGATTTATCGGGTTCAAGTTCCGGGACCGAGACCCTTTCCGAATGAGTTTTCAACTTATGGGTTGAGGGATATTACGTCCTTGAGTTTTGTAGAAGAAAACTTGCTGGTGCAATATGCGGATGCAGCGGGTAATCGTTCTACTATTACGTTTCAACCGGGAAATACTCCGGCGATGGAGTATGCCAATTGTGTGGATAATATGGTGGTCGAAGGCGGTCCAGGGTTGTGTTCGCGAATTAATCAGTAGGATAAATAAAAGGGCGATCGCCTGAGTGGATTTCAGAAAAAATAGAGTTCAACCCCGAATGAACCCAGATATTTCCAGTGTCTCTGGGTTCATTTTTTTAGATCAATCTACTTCATTGAGTAAGGAAACGCCCGCATTTGCTTCCTCGGAACATTTGAGGATATAGAACTCAGCCCGATCGCTCAAGGCGGTGACAAAAACCCCAAAATCGTTCTGGGAATCCGTAGAGATCCAAGTCCCGCGTAGGCTGACTTCCACATACTCGCGATCGGCAACGCAGATCGAAATCATGTCGCCTGGATCGTTTAATGCCTCCGCTTCCAGAAATTTCAGTCCGGGCAAATCGGCAGGCAGCAAAAACGACGCGCTAGAGGGTGCGATCGCGATGCTTTCACCCACTCGCATCGCCACCACTGCACGGGTCGCCACGACTTCCTCAATGGAGTCAGGCAGACGCTCTAGGTTAAAGCCGGTTTCAGTATAAATGAACTTCAGCATTGCCAGTGATCTCTCGTCTTTGTGAGTTATTCTTGCTTCGTCCTTGAGTGAGAGTCTGAGCCGCCCGAACTTATGTGATTCACAAAAAGGGGCGGATATAGGCTATAGAATTGTGCAACATCAAAAATTTATTGAACGATTGGCAATTCCCAATCTCAGATTCACTCGGTCTAAACCTCTTCCCTTGAGCTTTTCTCCAAAAAATGTGTACAAATTGTACATCAAATCCCGGGTTGCTCTCACTCGGAACCCTTCAAATCACTCCAGAATTGTTCTGCAAATGAGATTGCCGGGTGGATGGGGGCCTTGAGTTTGCTTTTGAGGGACATTCCGGCTTCCATCGGAGTGCGATCGCCCTTGCGAGAATTGCAACTCATGCAGGCAGTAACGACATTATCCCAACTATGACTCCCGCCTCGGGATTTAGGCAAGACATGATCCAGGGTTAAATGTTTCGTACTGCCGCAGTATTGACAGGCATGGTGGTCCCGTTTGAGGACTTCGCGACGGTTGACCGGAGGCACCTTCCAAATCCGTTCAGTCCCCGTAATGGTGAGGCGGATATGGGGAGGAACCATCACCACTTGAGAGGGCGATCGCACCTCATACCGTTGAGGGGTCTCCAGGTCAAAATCGTAGCTATTGCTGCCATCGCTTAACTCCAACGGTTCTGCCTTGCCTGCAATTAACAGGACAATTGCTCGCTTAATGTTGACTCGGCTAATCGGTAAGTAGTTTTTAGAAAAAACCACCACCGATTTTGCTAACACATCCGTTACGCTGTTCACGACTCGACTCCTTAAAAAAACAGCCCCCACTTCCTGATTCAGGGGAAGCGGGGGCTGAAAAAACTCTTATTATTAGGGTCTTCTCGTCCTAGATGGATCAGGCACCTGATGCCTATCCCTCCCGCTTCTGCTATGAATATTTGGCCATGCTGATAGCTGACCTAACTCGGATTTAAACTCCTGGCTCATCTCAAAATCTTGGTCCGCATTCCTATGATACTCAACCTGTCCGATGGACACCAAAGCTATAGCCGATGTCATGAGGCGATCGCCTGCATCAACATCACGGCCCAAGCCATTGGCATACTGTCCGGTGATTGTAGGAAGGATGGGTAAAAAGTTCACGTTTAGATTTTTTGAAAGCAAGGACTTGAATTCTCCACCAAACATACTACACTAATATTACAGAGAATGTAAACCCTCCAGAGGAAAAAAGTTATGACTGCGATTACTCGAACACCCACCACCGAAATGGAAGTCACCAGCATCCGCTTAGAGAGATCTCTGAAAGAAAGCCTCAAAGCCATTTCTGGCAATCAAGGCTATCAAGCGTTGATTCGAGATGTGCTCTGGAATTACGTCCAGCAAAAATCAGGAGAGTATCGACCTTCATTTTCAAGAGACGATATCCGCGCCAGTTTAGATGCGACGGCCCAACGAGAGGAACGGTGTGTCCTCACCGGCAAAGTCATTCAACCCCAAGAACCCATGTTATTAGGCTTAACCACCGGCGGCGATATGGTACCTCTGAGTATAGAGAGTATGGTTGGATAGTCGAGTCTCCTGCATTCTTGTGGCATTTTCAAGCCACGTTCAGGGATTTTTGGGTTAAGGGGATT
>NZ_JAMXOT010000374.1 GCF_024220515.1 Oscillatoria sp. HE19RPO | reverse complement strand
CATCTTTGTAGTTGACTTTGACAGTGCTGCCGTAGAAGCGATTGGGTGAGTCGCCAAGATGTCGATCCATCTCACTCAGGAGGTTTATTGCAATCCGTGAATGGCGATCGCTAGAGCCGTTCATGGCGTAAACCAAACCCCGTCGGTATTCGTGGCGGATGGGGTTTTGGCGATCGAGGGCCAGGTAGTCGTCGGGGCTGATATGGTGGGGAATGGCAATCATGGGGGTCTATTGGGTAAACTACGAGACACCCGTTTGGGTGGGTGGGAAACCCTACCACCATTTTAAACCCGAATTCGGATTGGGTATAGTCTAAAATATAGAAAGCTGTTTGGCATCTAAATTGTGAAAAACCCTCAACCCACCGTGTTGTATGGGGAGCTTTGAGCTTCCCGGGGTGGATCAGATCAATGCTGAACGGTTTAGTCATCTAGTGGACGAGATTAGGGCTAAGTTATGACTCAAGAACTCGTGGATTTAAGAACCAGCATTTTAGAGGGACGGTATCCCGATGCTTTGGCAATCATTGATGAATTAGAAGGGATGAGTAAACAGGCCATTTTGAGGAATATTCAATCGTTTTTGTTACGCATTTTAATTCATTTGATTAAAAATCAAGTTGAACATCGCTTGACGAATTCTTGGGCAACTTCAATTCGCAGTTCGTTACGAGAAATTCAGAAACTCAATTTAAAGGATAATAAAATTTCTTATTATGTGAAACAACATGAATGGCAGGAAATGCTAGAGGTGGAATTTGAGGAAGCAATTCGCGAGGCGAGTGAGGAAGTATTAGAGGGTGAGTATAGTCCGGATGAACTGTGGGAACGGGTCAATCAAGAGGAGGCGATCGCCACGGCACAAGGTTTGCTCAATTTGACTTATCTCCATTCCGCTAAGGAATTACCCGCCATGATTGATGAAAGTTTAACCCGGTTAGCGGGGGGAGAGGAGTGGAGTGCTGGCAAGTGGCGGAAAAAATAGTATGCGGAGGAGGCGATCGCCTACCGGAGGGAGAATTTATACGGTGATTCTCTCCACAGGGCGATCGCGATTCTTTGGCCGAAAATAAAGCGGCGATCTCCCGATATCCGGAACCTTGGCGATCGCCTCCAACAACGCCCCTTTATTTTTCTCGGAAACCTGTTCTAATCCCTTCCTAAGCGCTGCTTCAGCAACTTGTCTCACCCCCACCTCCCAATCCCCTTCGGATAATGTAGTATTCCCATTCACCAGATGCAATAAATCTTCACGAATCATCTTCCCAAATTTATTTTTAAATTGTCGCTGCTGAGTCAAAACCAATTCAAACTGACCCCCTAGAGTTGCCAGTTCAGAAATGATTTGAGCATTATAAAAAGGAACGCCTAACACCGTGGATTCATACCCCACCACAAAGATAATCCGCGCCCCGGGTTGACAAACTCGGTTGATTTCCTGGAAAATCAAGGCTACATCCAGGCAATATTGAATCACGGTGAAAAATCTATTTCTCCGATTGGCCCGATTTGAGCCAATTTCAGATTTGGCTATTTCTAGTAAATTCCAATTTAAAAGCTCTACAGAATTGCGATAATTTTGATGGTAATTAAAAACGTTAATATAGGGAGGAGAGGTTAAGACAAAATCAATGGTATCGTTAGCCACTGGCAGACATCGAGCATCCCCTAAATAGCTTTTTACGGAATTTTCCGACTCAGGAAAGTCTCGAATATCTTGACGAATTTCCCAAAATATGTTATGAATTTCGGGGATAGGAATCTGTTGCTGATTGTCTACATCTAATAAAATGACCAAGGCATCTAAAATTGCCTGTTCTAAAGGTTGGGAATTCTGATAAATGGGAAATAAATGGGTTGGAAACTCTGTAACTTTTAGGCGATCGCATTCTAACGCCTGAAATAACTCCGGTTGGGGGAACTGTTGCTGTAATTTGCCCGATACCGAGGTCATCACTTGATTGCGATCGCCAAGGCTGAGGTTGATAAACTCATAGAGACGACTGAGAATCCAAGCTGCTGGATTTAACTCACATCCCACCGCTTGTAATCCCAAATACCCGCATTCATACAATACCGTTCCACTGCCACAAAAGGGGTCCATAACGGTCGCATCTCGCGGACAATAGGCGAGTAACAGGTTTTCCACCAATTGCGGCGAAAATTGTCCGCGCCAGGTAAAGAGGTTGGTTCGGCGTTTGTCTTCTATGTCTAAAAGGGTTTGGGGAATCCCCTGATTAAAGTCCTGCACCGCACTTGCCGAAAATTTGTTTCGGAGTCGGTGGGCGAAAAATGTACTCATGGCTGTGACTTGAAATGAATAGAAGGCGATCGCCCCAGGGAGGTCCCTGAACATCCCCAGTCTATCCTCCCCATTTTCGCCAATTTTACCACCCAGTGGCCCCATCGGAACCTATCTTAATGACCCCCTCCCTGAAAGGTTCTCTTCCTAAAATTACAGATACGCAATTTTAGACTCAGAATTTACCTCATTGCTCAATTACCAATCATTAACTTGATAAGTGGGGCTACTGGGCGAAAAATAGGGGCCTCACCCCCTTAAACTGAGGAAAATTGTTACAAAATATTAAGTAAGGAGTGCGAATGTAAACGTGATGATGCAAAATATCCGTATTTGCAAAATCCAGTCGAAGTCAAAAGTTTTTTTGTGAACCACATTCCCCTAGAATACAGCTAGGGAAAAGTGGGGTAACTCAGGAGAAAGGGACTCAAACCCCATCACTGAGTAAAAAAACCTAAAGACACAAAATCCGAGAAAGGTCTTGCAAAACCCAGATTAATATTCTATATATCTGGATACACACTCTCATTGTTGGAGGAAGTAGTTAATGAGTATCGTCACGAAGTCCATCGTGAATGCAGATGCTGAGGCTCGCTACCTTAGCCCCGGCGAATTAGATCGGATCAAGTCTTTCGTCACCACTGGTGAGCGCCGCGTTCGCATCGCCCAAATCATGAGCGAATCCCGCGAGCGTATCGTCAAGCAAGCTGGCGATCAACTGTTCCAGAAGCGTCCTGATGTGGTTTCTCCCGGTGGCAACGCCTACGGTGAAGAAATGACCGCAACCTGCCTGCGCGACTTGGACTACTACCTGCGTTTGATCAGCTACGGAATCGTTGCTGGCGACGTCACCCCGATTGAAGAAATCGGAATTGTTGGTGTTCGTGAAATGTACAAATCTCTCGGCACCCCCATTGAAGGCGTTGCAGAAGGCATCCGTGCCATGAAGAACGTAGCTGCTTCCTTGCTGTCTGCTGAAGATGCAGCCGAAGCTGGCTCCTACTTCGACTACGTTATCGGTGCGATGCAGTAGAGCTGTTCTCTACTCCATTCGTTTAAGGTAAATAATCACAGATCGCGCAGTTTAAGGAAACATAAAAAATGCAAGACGCAATTACTGCTGTTATCAACTCTTCTGACGTCCAAGGTAAGTACCTAGACAACACCGCTCTTGACAAACTCAAGGGCTACTTCCAAACCGGCGAACTCCGCGTTCGTGCTGCAACCGCTATCAGCGCCAATGCAGCCACCATCGTTAAGGAAGCTGTTGCCAAGTCCCTGCTGTACTCGGATGTAACCCGTCCCGGTGGTAATATGTACACCACCCGTCGCTATGCAGCTTGCATTCGTGACCTCGACTACTACCTCCGTTATGCCACCTATGCGATGTTGGCGGCTGACCCCTCCATCCTCGATGAGCGCGTGCTCAATGGCTTGAAAGAAACCTACAACTCCTTGGGTGTGCCCATCGGTGCAACCGTGCAAGCAATCCAAGCTATGAAAGAAGTGACCGCCGGTTTAGTAGGTCCTGATGCCGGTAAAGAAATGGGCGTCTACTTCGACTACATCTGCTCTGGCTTGAGCTAAATGTGGAGTGTGGAGCCTGTAGAGCAGCGATTGAAAAATCATCGCTAACTCGGACAACGCTCTATTAACTCGACCTAGTTTTGAGGACAGGGAAGTCAAGAGTGAGTGTTAGCTCGTCAAAGGCTTGAGAACAGATTTCGATGAGTTTTAACGAGCTAGTATTGACTCTGGACTCCCTGGCTTCAATTAAGATAGTTTTGTTCAGATACAAATTTTTTCCACCGAAACAGGAGCAAGAAGCCCATGAGAATGTTCAAAGTGACGGCTTGCGTACCAAGCCAAAGCCGGATTCGCACCCAGCGGGAATTACAAAATACCTATTTCACCAAGCTCGTTCCTTACGACAACTGGTTTAAAGAGCAGCAACGGATTATGAAAATGGGTGGCAAAATCATCAAAGTGCAACTTGCCACTGGCAAACCCGGTATGAACACCGGCATATCTTAACTCTTACGGACATAACTACAGAAAGCACTCCGAGCTTTAATGAATATGGAAAGAGGTCTTTAGGGCCTCTTTTTGCATTTCATTGGTCATTTGTCCTTGGTCATTTGTCCTTGGTCATTTGTCCTTGGTCATTTGTCCTTGGTCATTTGTCCTTGGGGGACGGGGGAAAAGTTCGTAGTAACGACTTCAGTCGTTATCCCCTCTTATACGGAATCCAGTTGTCAAAGGTCTGTAAAAACCCGCACCCTGTTCGCGTAGCGTTCCGTAAGGAAAGGGTGGAGCTATACGGACGAAGCCCGCCTGCGCGGGCTAAAAGCGAAAACCTACTTTTAACAACCGGATTTGATATTAGTTCGTAGTAACGACTTCAGTCGTTATCCCCTCAAAGTTCGTAGTAACGACTTCAGTCGTTATCCCCTCAAAGTTCGTAGTAACGACTTCAGTCGTTCCCTCCTTCCGCGTTCATTCGGGAAATCATAAAATATACTGAACTAAACTGTATGTAGTTATCGGACTTGCTTTGGATGCAACGCCTACTGATTCCCGTTTTCGATCCGGCTGTCAAAGAATGGGCCTTAGAAGCTCGATTGTTGCGATGGTTGACCTTCCTCTGGCTGTTTGTCGGGTTGGCGGTGCTCTTTTCCGCTTCCTATCCCAGTGCCAATGCGGAGTTTGGGGATGGACTCTACTATTTTAAACGGCAACTAATCTGGGTTCTGGTTGGCTTAATCGGCTTTAATGTCCTGGTTTATACCCCCCTGCGATACATTCAAGGTATTACGGATTGGGCGGTAATTATCCTGCTGGGGTTGATTTGGCTGACGGTTGTTCCGGGATTTGGGACCACGGTGAATGGTGCTACCCGGTGGTTAAAGTTGGGTCCGGCTTTGATTCAACCCTCGGAGTTAATTAAACCGTTTCTGATTTTGCAAGCGGCGCGGATTTTTGGCAACTGGAACCGCTTGACTTGGCAGGTCAGAATTAATTGGTTGGTGATTTTCGTGGCGGTCCTGTTGGGAATCTTGGTGCAGCCGAATTTGAGTACCACGGCCCTCTGTGGGATGACGATTTGGTTGATTGCTTTGGGGTCGGGTTTACCGTTTTCTTATTTGGGGAGTACGGCATTTGGAGGGTTCCTCCTGGCGCTGTTGAGTATTAGCATTAAGGAATATCAACGACGAAGAGTGATGTCGTTTTTAAATCCTTGGGCCGATCGCTTTGGAGATGGATACCAGTTGATTCAAAGTTTGTTAGCGGTGGGTTCCGGGGGGACTTTGGGGACGGGGTATGGTTTGTCCCAACAAAAGCTGCTGTATTTGCCGATTCAATATACGGATTTTATTTTTGCCGTGTATGCCGAGGAGTTTGGATTTGTTGGCAGTATGGTCCTGATGCTGCTGCTGGGGAGTTATGCAACAGTGGCGGTGTTGGTGGCGTACAAGACTCGGGAAATTGTGCAGCAGTTGGTGGCGATCGGGGTGATGGTGGTGATGATTGGACAGTCCCTGCTGAATATTGGAGTGGCGACGGGTGCTCTACCAACGACGGGTTTACCCCTGCCGCTGTTTAGTTATGGGGGGAGTTCAATGATTGCCAGTTTGATGTGTGCGGGGATTCTGATTCGGGTGGCAAGGGAAAGTAGTACCGGGGAGGTGGTGTCGTTGGCGGATAAGCGGCGATCGCGCTTCGGCAGAGGACGGAGGAAGCGTTAGGGTTGGATGCAGTAAAGGTTAGAAACCGGGTTTCTTCACAAAATCTCTGGTACTTCGCAACAAATCTGGGCTAGAAACCCGGTTTCTTGTCCTAAGCACTTTCTGTACTGTTGCTTGATGAGGGGTGAAAACAAAGGGTAGAAAAAAGAGGAGGGGCGATCGCTGATTCTTCACACCCCTCCATTTCGTTAACTATCTGGATCTACACCCAACTCACGCAACCGTTGCGCTAGTTTTTCCGCCCGTTGGCGTTCAGTTTCCGCCCGTTGGCTCTCGGTTTCCGCTCGTTGGCGTTCAGTTTCCGCCCGTTGGCTCTCGGTTTCCGCTCGTTGGCGTTCAGTTTCCGCCAGTTCTTCGGGCCATCGCAGGAGTTCACCATCGGCATTCCACCAGCGCAACCAATTGCCTGTGCGGTTGTCACGGGTTCCCTGCCAAACGCCTAAAAATAGCTCTAGTCCGGGAATCCAATAGAGACCGTTAGCATCGGGGGTCTGTATTTGATATCGGTTGGATTCTAAAGCGTACAGTTCTAAATCAGCCATTTGGGGATGAAATATCGCATAAATGGGTACTTTAATAATTTGTTCGTAAAAGTACCATTTGCCGATGCGCTTTTGAACTTCCATTGAGTATTCTTCCCCATAAGTATCCGATAGGAATTCCATGACAATGAGTGGAATGGGTCCTTCGGTATGGGGAGTGTAGCTGCGACGGGGTTCGGGACTGGACCAAGGTGCAACGGGACGAATGTACATCCAATCGGGGGCCTTGCAGATGGGACGGTTATTAATGCCAGCACACAATGCAAAGTTGGACGAAATTAAGGCATCTTGGCATAACTCCGGAGTCAAAGAGTGACGGAGGGCATTGGCTAATAAAGGATGTTCTAAGTTTTCCACGGGGTCGTCTGGGAGTACAAAGTCTTCTGGGAGTGTAGGCCAGGTAATTTTTATCTCAGAAACTGAGGTTTGAGGTAGAACAGACATTATGCAACCTCGTATGACTGTTGATAATGGATTGAGTTTTATTGTAGCGGATGGTAGGAGGCGATCGCATCCTGTCCCAACTCTACATCGACTCATGAGGCAGGGCGATTTTATTGAATAAATTTTGACTAAAATAATGGATATAACATTTTCTATCCTTTTAAAACAATTTAATTTTTCACACTAAATTATATGAATAAATACAAGAATTATTCGACATCATTTGATGAAAAAATTTTTTTTACGGGTTAGTCCGACTATCCGGAAACGACTGAAGTCGTTACTACGAACGGGGGGAAGGGTTTTTAGTTTGAATATCCGGAAACGACTGAAGTCGTTACTACGAACGGGGGAAGGGACCGATCGCAATTTTATTGGGTTGAGTTGGATGAGGGCGATCGCTGGGGTGCCCTCTACGTTACAATTGTTCATATTGGGCGTTTTCCCCGGTTAAGCATGATTGATTCTGTGCAAACTTCTCTGTACCACCTGCAACAACTCGCTGATGGTCTCGTTTCTAGCCAATTGAGCCACCTCTCCTGGGTGAGTGTCTTGATTATTTTTTTGGCGGGGTTGCTGACTAGCTTGACCCCTTGTATGTTGTCGATGCTGCCGATTACGATTGGCTATATTGGCGGGTATGAGGCCCAAAGTCGGATTCAGGCGGCGGCGCAGTCTACTTGGTTTGCTTTGGGTTTGGCTACTACCCTCGCTGCATTGGGTATTGTCGCCGCTTATGTGGGTCAGGTTTATGGTCAGGTGGGGATTGGTTTGCCGATTCTGGTGAGCGTAATTGCAATTTTAATGGGTCTCAATCTTCTGGAGGCGTTACCGTTGCGTTTGCCTTCTTTGGATGGGATGGAGTTGATTCCCAAGGATGTGCCGGATGGGGTGCGTTCCTATTTGTTGGGACTCACCTTTGGGTTGGTGGCTTCTCCTTGTAGTACCCCGGTTTTGGCAACGTTATTGGCATGGATTGCTAGTACCCAAGATGTCATGTTGGGAGGTGCTTTATTACTGGCTTATACGGCGGGTTATGTGGCTCCTTTGATTTTGGCGGGTACGTTTACCGCTACTATTAAAAAGTTGCTGGAAGTGCGTCGCTGGTCTGGTTGGATTACGCCGGTTAGTGGAGCGCTTTTGGTGGGGTTTGGGGTGTTTTCTCTATTATTTAGACTGCTTCCAGTGGTGTAGGAATTGGGTAGATTGGAAAGGGTTTTTTGTTGTATTTGATGACAAGGGTCACAGGGTAAATTAGAAATGACAAATGATACGCAGAAGTTAAGCAGTTGGGTGTCGGTTCCAAAGCGGTTTTTTCGGCGGGAACTGTTGCCGTTTTTGGGGGATTTACGATTGGCGATCGCCCTCTTATTAGCCATCGCCGCATTTAGTATCTCTGGGACTGTCATTGAGCAGGGTCAATCTCCGGCTTTTTATCAATCTAACTATCCTGAATCTCCGGCTCTTTTTGGCTTCTTGACTTGGAAGGTAATTCAAGTTGTGGGGTTGGATCATGTTTATCGGACTTGGTGGTTTTTAGCTTTATTGGTGTTATTTGGTTCGAGTTTAACCGCTTGCACCTTTACCCACCAATTCCCGGCTTTAACGGCGGCGCGGCGGTGGAAATTTTATAAGACTCCTCGGCAGTTTGAAAAGCTGGCGCTGAGTGCTCAAGTGGATGAGGCGAATCTGAATCAGTTAGAAACGTTATTACAAAAACGGCGTTATTTAGTCTTTCGGGAAGGAAATACCCTGTATGCGCGAAAAGGGTTAATGGGGAAAATTGGCCCGATTTTGGTTCATGCCAGTATGTTGATTATTCTGGCGGGTTCAATTTTGGGTGCGATGACGGGTTTTATGGCTCAGGAAATTATTCCGAGTGGGGAAACCTTTCAGGTACAAAATATTATTGATGCCGGTCCATTTTCGATGTCACAAGTTCCGAAAGATTGGGCAGTTCATGTGAATCGGTTTTGGATTGATTACCAGCCGGATGGGACGATTGACCAGTTTTATTCTGATTTGTCGGTGATTGATAAGGAGGGTCAGGAACGCGATCGCCAGACGATTCATGTGAACAAACCCCTACGGTATCGCGGGGTGACGATGTATCAAACGGATTGGGGTGTGGCAGCGGTTCAGGTTCAGTTGAATAATAGTCCGATTTTTCAACTACCGATGGCGCTTTTAAATACCGGAGGTGGTGCGCGATTATGGGGCACTTGGATTCCGACTAAGCCGGATTTGAGTGAAGGGGTTTCTCTGTTGGCGCAGGATTTACAGGGAACGCTTTTACTCTATGATATGGAAGGGAAATTAATGACGAGTCTGCGTCCCGGGATGGAAACTCCGGTGAATGGGGTGACGCTGAAGATTAAGAAGGTGATTGGGAGTACGGGGTTACAAATTAAAGCGGACCCGGGTATTCCGATGGTTTATTTAGGGTTTGGTTTGTTAATGTTGGGGGTGATGATGAGTTACGTTTCTCATTCCCAGGTTTGGGCGTTAGAACAGGATGAGGAACTGTATGTGGGTGGAAAAACCAATCGCGCTCAAGTGACGTTTGAGCGAGAAGTGATTGAAATTTTGGATAGTTTAGAGGAGAAACAGAGTCCCGATGAGGTGGCGATCGCCTCGGGTTCTTTGGCGGGTCAAAATTAATAGACCTGTTGCAAAATTCTGGATTGATCCCCCCAACCCCCCGGGAGATCCCCCTCCCGTCCCCCTTAAGAAGGGGGAGGCCAGAGGAATAAATATTTAGTTCCTGGGGGGCTTTTTATGATTAAGGCTGAGGTTTGCTATGGCGAACTTCTATCACAGTGTGGACGTTGCCTCGGGGGTAAAAGTCGCCTTTGATGGTGGCTTCTAGGGGGTCACAGGCGGCTACGAAGTCATCGAGGATTTGATTGATGGATTCTTCGTGGGAAATGTAGCGATCGCGGTAACTATTGATATAGAGTTTGATCGCTTTGAGTTCCACCACCCGTTCATTGGGAACATAGGTCAGGTAAATGGTGGCAAAATCGGGATAGCCGGAAAAGGGACATTTACAGGTAAATTCCGGTAAGGTGATGTGAATGTCATAGCGTCTGCCGACTCGGGGATTGGGAAAGGTAATTAACTGTCCCTCTTCGATTTCCCGTTCCCCATATTTGACCTGTGGGGTGTCATCGGCAGGGATGGCGGTTGGCGATACATCGGACTGCATGGAAGATTTACTCATTTTGACTGAATAGGGACTTAATGTCTCGTGATTAATTCTATGGTGACAGAATTTGCTCCGATTCGGAGAGTCTTGGGGTCCTAGACCTTGAAGGAAGGGACTCCAGGATTTAAGATGGAAAGCAAAGATTGGTTCAGGGTCTAGGCGATCGCCCTCTAATCTGGAGTTCATGCCATCCTGTCTTGATTGCCAACTGCCTCAATCGTAGAGATTTGTAGCAAATCCTTGACGAACCAGGGTAAGGCTTGTTGTAATCTGAGGCAGAGTCCTATCATCAAAAAGACTCCGAACGGTTGCGATCGCCTCCCGTCCTCCTACTACCCGAAAAGCCCTTATGCGAAATGTTGCTGCATCCGGCAATCTGCCGACAACCCCCCCGACTGCTTCTAATCAACCTTATTCTCCTTCGGTTCCCATCTCTCTGTATCGAGAAGTCGTCGCTGAGTTACAAACGGCGCAGGAACGGTTGGATTCCTTGACGACTCAAAATCATCAGTTACTTCAACAAAATAAGCAACTGCGCCAGGAAATTGAATCGGTGGTTCAATCTGCGGTGCATTTACAGCAGGTGGTGGATGCTTGGGAACCCCAGAGTCCCCCAATGAACCGTAGTGGCGATCGCACCCAACGGGGGGAATCCGCCTATGCCACCCCACCCCATCCGGAAAGTGGTCATCCGCAGTTAAGTGGGGTTCCCGGTTCTGCGGTGGGTTCTCCCTTTGCGATGACGGAGATGGGTGCAACTCCAGGTCCCGGAGAGCCTTTATTTACTGAACAGCCGGAAACTCGTCCTCGTCGCACCACCCGTCCGGTGAAGCGATCGGACCTCGGGGGATTTGGATTGATTATTATGATCCTTCTGATTGTGGTGACGGCGTTTGGTGCCGGGTATTGGATTGTGCGTCCTTTATTAATGCAGCAGCAGCGTTAAAGGCAGTTTATCCGGTGTTGGGTCTGTCTAACGGACCTGTGTACTCCTGAGTCAGGCGATCGCAATTTTCCTGACTCAGACTCTGTTTATTTTTGCACCTCAATTGCAAAACTCCATCCCGGATTTACTCGGTACGAAACCTGGCGTCCCTTCTCTTCATTCCCCAGGTCAACCGATGGATAAAAGCATAGGAATTATATCATTGATAATGCTCGGCGGGGTTAGGGGTAATCCCCCCTATTTTCATCCATAATTCGGGCGATCGCCGATCCGTTTCATCGGGTTGTGAGGGTTTCTTAACCTAATCTGACGGGTCTCTTTAATAATTCTTAATTCTCCCCAAACCGTTGACAAATCACCCTGGATTTAGTAATCTAAGTAACAGAAATTTGAACCCAGTTGGCAACGGTCAAACGAGACCTACAATATGCATGAAGACCCTCGAATCCGGTCGATCGCAAATCTTCCCCCGCAAAAACACAGTCAGGGAAACCGCCTCCATCCGGAACCGGGTAGATTGGTCATGCCTAGGAGAGGGTAATGGGACATGAGGAATATCTCATCTCAACCCTAACTTAAAGATTGCCAAATTATCTAGGATTTACGCATCAGAAATAGAAATTAGGTTGAATGGCTTACCCGACTGTGCACCTGAGTTCTATCCCTATTCTCCGTTGGCCGGTAAAATGTAGAATAAGTTCCGGTTTTCAAATTTTCCAGACTTTGAGCGACCATCAATTGAAAAAAATCAGTCGAGCTTAAAGAGTTTTCAAAAGGGAGTTTAAGGCTTGAGGGTGTTCAAAATAGAAACAACGGGTAACGGATTTAAACGGAGTCAACCTGGATTAGGGGATTCCAACAAATAAATCATCCTTGCTTTGATGCGATCGCACCTAACAAGGCTCTTTTAGCCCGCGCAGGCACCGCTTTGTCCGTGTAGCCCCAGGCTTGAGCCTGCGGGTTTTTTGAAGGTTTTATTTTTT
>NZ_JAMXOT010000373.1 GCF_024220515.1 Oscillatoria sp. HE19RPO | reverse complement strand
AGGGTATTGCAACAAATAAATCACCCAAATGCGATGCTTAAGGAACTAAAAAGACGTTCTTAGCCCGCGCAGGCACCGCTTCGTCCGTATAGCCCCACCCTTGAGGGTGTGGGTTTTTGGGTATTTTATTTTTTGGAGTTCCCTTATCCCGGCAAAACTGCTTAATCGCTGCAACGGTCATGCCCTCTAACTGAGGGCGAGAGTAGCTGCTCATTTTTTTCTCCAATCACAAAAAAGGTGATATAGACAGAGGAAAGGACAGGTCGCGTAAATGCACCCTGATAACGGACAGCATCTCGCTGCCTGTCCTTTAGTGTTCTCTATTTAGCCCCATTATGGAGCTTTTATCTTGATTTGTCAAGTATGGTGCTTCATAATGGAGCGCCAAGGTGGTATAATGGCATCTAAGAAAGAGCGAAGACAAGAAGGTGATTCCGTGCTGGAATCTTTAAGACTAGAGCGAACGACCCTGACACAAGATGAGTTTGCAGTTGCTTGTGGAATCCCTCGAACCACTTACCAACGATGGGTAAGTGGCAAAACCTCAGCAAAGCTAACGCTTCCACAACTGAAAGCAATAGCTCGGCTACTTCAAATCCACAGCATCAATGAATTGCCCGATGACTTTGGACCGAGGGTGCGATCGCACTCCCAGGACGAGGACGAATAAAAACAGACCCCCGTCAAAATCACCGGCGGGGGAAATT
The DNA here is from genome assembly GCF_024220515.1 of Oscillatoria sp. HE19RPO. GTDB lineage: Bacteria > Cyanobacteriota > Cyanobacteriia > Cyanobacteriales > Laspinemataceae > Laspinema. The sequence continues at coordinate 2,008 of NZ_JAMXOT010000373.1, read as the reverse complement.
TGAACCGGATCAAAATTATGTGGACTAAAAAACACGCAGCCTATAGCTGGCAACAGAAACTTCCGCCCGCGGCCCAATACCTGTGGCAGTGGTTGGAGGAAACCAAATCACTCGACAAGCCCGTAGAACCCGACCTCAGAGACTTCAACAAATGGGTAGCAAGGCATAGAGGAAAAGGCTACTGCCGTCAGACCGTGAAAGATGCCTTTACCAAATTGTCAGAATGTGGAATCGTCAGGGCGCTGAAAAATTTTGGGCATTGGGCCATTCACCGAGTCATCGTCCGAGCGATCGACTCCCTGATACCGCCCAAACCCCTGAGAGGGTGACAACGGAGGTCAAACCCAGACGGGGCAATTGTTTGAGATAATGGAGAAGTCGTCAAAAAGCGGGTGGCCCTTGGAGCCACCCTGACCAAAAATGTTAAAGACATTATACCACTCCTTATTACGCATTCATCTGAGCGAGAGTCAAGCAAAGACCTTAGAAATCAAAGTTTCTGATGCTTCAAAGTTATCGAAACGTCAGATTATCAACTCTCGCCAACTTCTTTCCACAACCTATTAAATACAAGAGTCGAATCCGAAATATTCAGCGATTTCTGGAACTCCCCCAGCTCTGCAGTAAGTTACTCTGTTTTCCGATAATCAAGGCGGCTTTAAAATCTGAATTTAGAGAGAAAAAATTAAATAGAGCGCAACCGAGACATCCCTCAAAATTAAGATTTAAAACCAAAAACTATGTAGCGATTGCTCTCGACCGAACTCAATGGAGAGACCGGAATCTACTCATGGCCACCATAATTTGGGAAAATCATGCTTTACCAATATATTGGGAGTTACTTTCTAAATTGGGCAGTAGTTATTTCCGGGAACAGAAACGGGTACTAGGGCCGGTACTGGCCCTGTCTTTAACCTTATCCGCTCGTGGTCATAGGCGACAGAAAATTTCACAGTGCTAAACTCGCTTCCTGGCTCAGGGACACGGGTGTAGACGTTGGATTTCGTCAAAAAAAGAGTGCTTTTGTGGCTACTTAATGCCAGCCAGGTAAGTCTTTAAAAACCCAAAGATTTAAAGCGGGCGAATCCGACTTTTTTAAAAATGTAACCTTTCAAAAATCTGAACCTATTCAGAGAATTAACTTAGGAGTTTGTTGGGAAAAAGTCACCAAGAAAAAAGGGGAAATAACCATGATATTTACTAACTACGATTTCCAACTCTAAGCTGGTTAAGCAACTCTATCAAGCACGGTGGGGTATTGAAATGATGTTTAGAGATTGCAAAAGTGGCGGCTATCACATGGAATCTACTCGGGTGGATACTACCCGATTTTTAGCTTTAGTTTTGTTGATTACTTTCGCTTATTGTTTAGCGACTAATTGGGGTTATGAGTTTGAATTTAACCATTTAGTAGATTACCTCGGTCGAAGCGAAAAAACTCCTAATAATTATCCTCATCACAGTACCTTTTGGCTCGGATTATCAGGTTATGCTTGGAGCCAGTCCCTCGTTTTCACAGCGAAAAGAGATGTTAGCATTGATGGCCCTAAAACCTCATAGAGCTTCAGAATTTTCGTCAAGGTCTAAATGCTCTATCCCTTGTACAGCAAATGGTTTAGCTATCTTGTCACCCTCTGAGCCCAAACCCAAACCGAAAAAAAACTTGCGCTCAGAGAATTCAATTTGCGATTCAGACCCCTCAAACCCGCAATCAGTCAAGCCCGAGTCTAGTAGCAGCAGCAATAGTATTTCTGAGGTAAACAAGGCATCAGTGATCCAAGTTTGTGCGGATCACGCAATCCACTATTCCCCAGATAAACCCGCCAAAGTTTTTGAGCATCCCGTAGAAAACGTCAGGAGGGCGATCGCGCACTTCTATTCCCGAGGTGGACACCAAAAAATCACCAATCCCTGTGGCTGGTTAATCCAGTGCTTGGAATGGGAGTGGTGGCATGATGACCTTCAGTTCGTTGGATTGCAGGGATTGTTGTCATGAGTACCCCCGATC
>NZ_JAMXOT010000372.1 GCF_024220515.1 Oscillatoria sp. HE19RPO | reverse complement strand
CATCCAATACAACTGAAGTTCGTGTGCTTAGAGAAACTCTAAGCACTTTGCGGGATACCGCCTCTGTTACCTTAACGGGTAATAGTGCTGTCGTAGCATTGTCCGGGAAAACCCTGGAAAATGTCGCGTAAATGTATCAGTTAACTCTCGGAAACTCTGAGCAGATCTCAGTGAACTCTGGAGTGGAATGAGTCAGTGTAGAGCAATTTATTTTTACAATCCCCCACAACCTTTGCAAGGCGTGGGGGATTTTTTATTAGGGGTGATTTCGGTAGTGCGATCGCTCCTTACCAGCGATAACCCACGCCGATATAGCCAACCGGGAAGGGCGTTACATCGTCAAAGTAGTACAACCCTGCCCCGATATTGCCACCCGCATACCAGCCATTATCCCACTGATAATCCCCACCAATCGTGGCGTAGGGTAATACCAAAGCAAAGGTTCCTACCCCCCAGGATCCAGTAAACTGCCCGGGAAGCGCCGGTTGAAAGTATTTTTTGTAGGAAACACCGAGTCCCACGTTAATCCCCAGGACGCTATCAATCCCGCGACCGTCCATCCTGACCCAGCCAAAGTTGGGTAGATCAAAACCCGCACTGTAGCGATAATTGGGGAACCGGGCTTGAGCCAGATCCGATGCATTAGGAGATTGCGCTTCGTTGTTTTCCGGAAGGATCGCTGCGCCTCTTACGAAATCTTCTTTATTAAAATCAATCGACAGTTCCAAATCCTCAAGACTGGCGCGTTCAGTTTCTGTGAGTTGTGCTATCCCCGTCTCGCCGTCTTCCTGACTCGGTTGTGCCTCCAGATCCATCGGTCTGTTCATCTCCACACTGGGTTGCTCTGGGAGACTGGGATATTGCGCTGTAGCCGGTAGCGCCTGTTGGATCCCCAACCAGGGTAACACCATTAACGCACTATATCCTGCCCATTTTTTCCTCACACCCATAATAGCCCTCCAAATTCATCAATAACCGTGAATTATTTTGCTTTTTTTGCATGAGTTCGAGTTCAGGTCAAGTGAAATTAACTGGAAATGAATGAGCGATGGAATCCAATGAATTCTTGAGAACCAACTCCTGCGATTTTCCCAATGAATCAGAGTGTTCCCTAACCCGCAAAATCTGCAAAATAAAAGCAAAAACTCTTAGTCATCTGCCATTCCAGGACTAGAATCTAATGACCCAGAAAAGCAGATGCTAAAACATTGCTAATCTAATCCATCCCCCCTCGCGATGCAATCTTCCCTAAGATGTATTTTTGGTGTTGTGTGAACAAAACTTAACAAATAGTAGAGGGGGGAATACTGCACATTGAACGAATATGGAGGGAATATGGAGGGAAAGGGCGATCGCTAATCCGATAACGAACCTATCCCAAAGGGTTTACAGCAGAGACATTTAGAACCGATACCCTCCGCCCACAAAGATCCCGACTTCAACCTCCTCAACATATCCCACATTTAAGGCAGCATTGGCGACAAATCGGTCAAATAAGACTCGATCAATTCCCACGGTGCCAAAAAATCCAATAAAATTATCCTCATCCGTAGAAAGCGCAATGCCACTGCCAATATAAGGTGCAAGATCGACTTGTAAGGTATCTTCCGTAGCCGCAAAGGGAAAGTCAATGGTAACCGGAACCATCAGCATCAAATGTTCGCCAAACAAGAGGGAAGGACGCACAGAAACTTGCTCCGCGAGGCCAATTTTACTCGTCAAGGCAAAACTTCCCCGTCCCAAAGGACTCGCATCCTCACTCAAGCCAATATTAATGGCAGCACCGAGATAGTTACCCACCCCCCGACTGGTTCGACCCAGTTCGATATCGTTATCTCGTTGAGCCAAAATCGGATTATTTTCCGCTTCAGCCGTAGAGGTTTGGGGAACGGTTTGCGGGTCGGAAATCATGAAATAATGCGGGGCGGCAATTGCTGTAGTTCCCGTCAATAATTCCGCAAAATTCCCCGATTCAGCCGCGAGTACCGGGGGTGAATTGACCGCTTCAGACTGGATCTCCCATGAGAGTGGTCCAAAAGAGGTATTCTCTGGCCACTGAGCGATCGCCCTTAACCCCCATTCCCTAGGCACATCACCCGAGAATGATTCGGCCATCGCTTTTTTTGGACCACCCCCACCACCGAGAGCAATCAAACCGAATAGAAAAACACCAGTTGCGATCGATACAAACTTCACAGTTACTCCTAATAAATACTTCAATGTTAAATGGGGGAATAGTTTATGCTGAAAAGCAGAATTCAGCCTGGACCGATGAGTCGCCCTGGGTCAGCACACCCATCCAGAAACGAACACCAGGCCAAATCGAGGCGATCGCCTAGCGCTTTCGCCCAGAAAATCCTCACCCCCACAAACCGCCAAAACCAGGCCAGTTTTACAGCGAACCCACCGCACTGGCCACTTGCTGGGAAACAAAGGGCAAAATGGCTTCATTTTTGCTGTGTGCCTTACCTTCAGTAAAGACCACCAATAAATAAGGGCGCTGTCCCGGTAATTCAATATAAGCCGCATCGTGGCGGACCGTACTGGTTAAACCCGCCTTAGACCAAATCCGAGTTTGGCGATCGACACCCGCACCCAAAAACCCCGTGACTTGATTTTCCGGGTCCTCCGCCAAGTCCTCGGGTTCTAGCGATCGCTTCATTAACTTCATCATCGCCGTGGTGGCCTTCGCTGAAACCGCCACCCCACCGACAATACTATGCAACAGGCGTGCCGTCGCATTCGTGGTCAGCATATTGCGATTTTCCATTAACTCTCCCAGGAAAACCCGCTCCCGACCATAAGCCCCATCACACCAGGTTTTGTGATTGACATTAATCGATTCCAATTCCGGCCATCCCAAAGACTGAAAGTAGCGATTCACTAAATTGCGCTGATGCTTCCAACTTTCAAACGGTCCCGGGGACAATTCTGGGCCACTGGTGGTTCCGGTTAACACATCCACCACCAGACTCGTAGCATCATTACTGGAGTCCACAATCATATCTCGGATGGCCCGTTCTAACTCCGGGGAAGTCTGAATCATCTCTTTGTCCATCCATTCATAGACCGCGACGAGATAGAACAGCTTGACCACACTTGCCGGATAAATCCGTTCCACGCCGCGATAGTTAAATCCGCGCACGGGATGGTCCCAAAACGCATCGGGACTCAGGGCACCGCCGGTATTGACCGATACAGGCGGGTCATAAACCACCCAAGTCATGGCCAGTTGGTTGCGGTTTAATTGGGGGAATTGCTCCCAGGTGGCCGCTAAAATGCGATCGCCTAAGTTTTCGAGTTGCTCGTCTTTGCGGAAAAATGTCATGGTTCTCTCTGAGGTTGTGTAATTCAAAAGTTAGAAGTCAGAATCAATTATTCTGTTTTCTAGAGACTTTCCGGCTGCTGTCGCCTTACTGTGCCTTCTTCTATTGCTGCATTTATTTATAAACTATGGTCTTGGTAAGTCAGCTTCAATTTAATCTAGCTTCTAAAGGGTCCGATGCACCGCAATATCGATGTCGAGTCAGTCTCAATCTCTATGATTCCCCCCAGTGCGAGGCCCTGGCAACCCAAGCATCCGAAGGCCGTCTGCTGAGAATTGACCTGGCTCCGACGGAGGGGGCCGTGGGGGTCAAGTTATGTGAAGATGATTATCCCGGATGGCTGGCACTTACGGATTTGGAGAATTTGGAATTAGCCGAGTCCCCTTACGAGGCGATCGCCCGGGACCGCACCCAGATAGAACCCCAAATCCCCGCCATCATTGCCTTTACCCACCAAGCCATGAGCGTCCCCAATGAGTACCTCTGGGGAGGAACCGTCGCCCCCAATTACGACTGTTCTGGATTAATGCAGGCCGCTTTCCGGACCGCTCAAGTTTGGTTACCTCGGGATGCCTATCAACAGGAAGCCTTTACCCAACCCATTCCCCTGGACGAATTGCAGTCGGGAGATCTCGTCTTTTTCGGAACCCCAGAAAAAGCCACCCATGTGGGTCTTTATCTCGGGGAGGGTCGTTATATTCACAGTTCTGGGAAAAAAGGAGGGCGCAACGGCATCGGCATCGATGTCCTCGCAGAAAACAACGATGATCCCGTCAGTCGTAACTATTATCAACAACTCCGAGGTGCAGGGCGAGTTTTAAAAAGTTATTTGCCTAAAGACTCGGAAACCTAAAGCGTCGAAATCTTAACATTGTTTAACAAACTGCGGAAAAATCAGTAGCATGAAAGAGGGGGGCGGCAGATTGCGGCCTCCTCGGGCATCGGGACAGGATGATACGGAATCCTATTTTCAAAGGTCTATAAAAACCCCGCAGGCTGAAACCTGGGGCTATACGGACGAAGCGGTGCCTGCGCGGGCTCAAGAGAAAATCGACTTGAGACAACCGGATTTGGCATCAAACACCTAATTTTACTCTTCAGCCTGCGAAGGCAGGCTTCGTCCGTGTAGCCCCAGGCTTGAGCCTGCGGGGTTTTTACCCCCTGGGTCTTCCCGTTACTGGACCCATGCCCTAGCTCACTCATTTGTTGCAGTGGAAGAAAAGGAACCAAGGTTTTGAAGGTATTTTTAGAGATAGAGCCGCAGCGTCGCCAGAGCCTGTTGGGATTATTTGCGGCAGGCTTATTATTTTGGGCTTCTCTGGCTTCATTGCTGCCCACACTGCCGCTTTATGTCGAGCATATCGGGGGGACGAAAGGACAAATCGGGTTGGTGATGGGGGCATTTGCCCTGGGTTTACTGCCCTCCCGGCCTTGGTTAGGACCCCTAAGCGATCGCCGGGGTCGCAAAATCGTGTTACGGTTGGGAACGGCGGTGGCGACGATCGCCCCGTTAGGATATCTCTTCGTCGATTCCATTCCCCTATTGATGGGATTACGGGCGTTTCACGGCATTAGTGTCGCAGCTTTTACCACCGCTTACAGTGCCTTAATCACCGATTTAGCCCCCGATCGCAATCGAGGCGAATTAATTGGCTATATGAGTTTGGTCAATCCTTTAGGTGTTGCCATTGGACCCGCCCTCGGAGGGTTTTTACTGGAATCTGCCGGTTACCCGCCCCTCTTTGTCATGGCATTTGGATTGGGACTGCTCAGTTTCCTGTTGCTCTATTTCGTCAGTGAACCTTTGCGGGAAGATTTAACCTCCCAAGCACTTGGCAAAGACTCGGGAAATTCCAGCGCCCCAGCGGATTCATTTTGGCGGCTGTTATGGAGTCCTCGCGTCCGGATTCCCTCCCTAGTGATGCTGCAAATCGGGTTAGTCTTTGGATCGGTGGCGACTTTTGTCCCCTTGTTTATTAAGGAGACAGTCAGTGATTTTAATCCCGGATGGTTTTATACCGCAGCAGCTATTGTTAGTTTTAGTATGCGTCTGCTCACGGGTCGCGCCTCGGACCGTTACGGACGGGGATTATTTATCTCCGGGGGTTTGGTGGCCTACTGTCTGGCAATGCTCCTGCTATGGACGGCCCAGGATAGCCGGGATTTTTTACTGGCTGGGGCGGTAGAAGGATGTGGTGCGGGAACGTTTTTACCGATGATGGTGGCCCTGGTTGCCGATCGCTGTGCACCCCAGGAACGGGGGCGGTTGTTTGCGATGTGTATTGGCGGGTTTGATTTGGGGATCGCTTTGGCGGGGCCGATTTTGGGGGTGCTGGCGGAAGATTTAGGCTATCGAAATATTTTTGCGATCGCCTCGGTGATGGCCTTCGTAGCTTTAGGGATTTTTCTCACCCAGTCCAATATGAATTTACGCCACTCGGTGAAGTTTGCCCTTGGTCGCGATCGCGACCTGTATGCCCTGCAAAAATCATCCTGAGCCAAAGCCAAAAAATTTTGGGTGCTGAATTAGATAGCTCTAACTAAGCACCCAAAATTTGTTTAGATTATAAAAACGGGCTAGGAGGGATTCGAACCCCCGACACCGTGGTCCGTAGCCACGTGCTCTAGTCCACTGAGCTACAAGCCCTTACCGCTTAATAATACTAACACAGGCTTTTGGAAAATGAAACCCCCTTTTCAAAAAAATTCTGAAAATTCCCCAAACCCTTATCAGTTAAGTCATTTGGACGCTGAAGGACAAGCGCGAATGGTGGATGTGTCGGAAAAAGCAGTCACCCATCGGCAGGCGATCGCCTCGGGAGAGGTCCGGATGGATCGGGCCACGTTTGACCAGATTCAAGCCGGGAATGCACCCAAGGGAGATGTCTTAGGGACAGCGAGACTGGCGGGAATTTTAGGAGCCAAACAAACCTCGGGGTTGATTCCGTTGTGTCATCCCCTACCCTTGCACAAAATTGATGTAGAGATTTTGCCCGACGAGGAGCTTCCCGGATATCGGATTCTCGCCGAAGTCAGGACCAAAGCGGAAACGGGGGTAGAAATGGAAGCCTTAACGGCAGTCTCGGTGGCGGCACTGACCCTCTATGACATGGCAAAAGCGTTATCCAAGGCGATCGCCATTGAAAGCATCCGCCTAGAGAGCAAAACAGGGGGGAAATCGGGAGACTATCAAGCGGATTAAAACGCTTTGGGGGTGGCATAGGGTTTGAGGACCTGCTCACCCAGGGTTACTAGCTGCTGGGACCCCTCAATCATCAACAAATACCCACCCTGGCGGAGATGATGATGATAAACGCCTACGGTGGAACCCTCGCCCAAAAAGCCAATTAATCCGCCTACCATTCCTCCCAAAACAGCGGCGATCGCCACCCCCCCCGGAATCAGCAGCAGGGAGTTAAAACCCAGGGGGTTAATCAGTCCCAGGTGCAAAGCCAAAACCAATGCCGAACCCACTAGGAACCCCATTGTGGCAAACACCATCAAAAAACGGCGAGCTTGGTGCAGCGCAATTTGCATCGGTTCTAATAAACCCACACGAGCCGGAGAACTGTACCCTTGACCGACAATCGCCAGATGCTCCGGGGAAATCCCGTGATACTGTAAGAGGCGATAGGCATCAAAAGTCGCTGCTTCATTAGCTAAAGGAATGATGGCCAGAGAGGTCTGGCGATTGCGAGAATGTTGGCGGAGTAAGCGCGAAGGAATCACAGAGCTGCTGGGGGTGTTGGGGTGGTGAAGGTTGATACTTGCATTTTATCCTGTGTTTTTTGAACTAAGACTGGGGAAAGAATCTTCTTGCTGACTGGGAATAGGGCAATTCGTCCAGTAATCCCTCCGGGAACGGGATGGAACAGGGGCCTATGTTTGAAGCTTGTTAACAAATCTTGGCTAAAAACCGATGACCTACAACTGCGAGGTAGCGAAGACTTACAATTTTAAAAGTACAAGCCCGGGCCAAAACCCGAGCAACTTCATTTAAAAAGAAAGGTAATCTATGCCACCTCGTTGGCCTCGTCAACCCGATCGCAGCGAACCCGATTACCGGAAACTCGACGATCGCATGAATTTCGCCCTCCATGTCGCCCTATTTGCAGCGAGCAATTCCGGCCTCTGGTTTTTCCGGTCCTGGCAATCTCCCCCCTGGCCCTGGACCCCTTGGCTCACCAGCGCTTGGCTATTGCTGTTAATCGCTCATGGGGTTTATATTTTCGCAATTGCAAATTATTCTGAAGAATCTAATGGCTAATTCCAGTAACACTGAAAAAATAGAAGCCCTGGCTGCTCAAATTGCCGATCGCGTTTATATCGATGTCGCCAAATGGCGGCTGCGTTTAGATGACGCTCATCTGCACACCCTCCTTGCTGAACAACTCTATCCGTTAGTCAGCGAAAATGCAGCCATCAATGAATCCGACGTGAGCAAAGTGCTCGCCGGAATCAATGTCAATCTCGGTGGAGGACGGCGACAAATTCCTCTCATCGATCTGATTCCCACCGGGGAACAAATGGACCTCCTCCGTATTTTAGAAGAGTTTCAGCGCGAACTTTAGTCCTTGGGCATCGATCGACACCACTAGAACCCGATTCCACAAGCGCTTTAATCCAAGTGGAGCGCTTGAGGAAAACATCCCTCGGGGGCATTTTTGGCCCCTGGGTCAGTTTCTGATCTGGGCAGTATTTCTCAGGTCCAGATTAGGGTTTAGCCATCCAGAATCCAGCCTCACCCGGAAAATGAGATTCATGAAAACACCCTCTAAAGTTTATTTGATCCGGCACGGGATCGCCGAAAACCGGGTAGACAATGCCCCAGATGAGAAGCGCCAGCTTACTAAAGAGGGAGTTCAAAAAACCCGAAAAGTAGCCAACCGTCTCCATCATTTGAATATTCATTTTGATCTGATTTTGACCAGTCCTCTGCTCAGAGCAAGGCAAACGGCTGAGATTCTCCAAACTGCTGGTCTCGGTCATAAGATTAAAGAGTCTACTTCCCTGGTCCCGAATGGGGATATCAATAACTGGTTGAACTGGTATCAGCAATGGCGTCAAAATGGCGGGCATTGTTTGGCTCTCGTGGGACATCAGCCAGATCAGGGCAACTGGGCGGAAATTTTGGTTTGGGGATCACCCAAAGAAGGACTGATCCTCAAAAAAGCTGGCGTAATTGGTTTGGTCCTCCCCGAAACAGGGGATCCCGTGGGAAATAGTTCCCTATTTTGGCTGACCTCCCCCAAATTATTGCTATAAATTGATTGGCGATTGGCGATCGGTTATGGGGAACCTAAATCAACAATTCATAACGAATCAGTCCTCAGTCCGAGGACTGGATTGCTGCAATAAAAGCGCTGAAACCATTGAAATTCAAACCTTTTATCCCCTTAAGTGCAGCGGATTTTGAGGGGGGTACTCCATAAAGGATTTTTGGAAAAGCAAGAACAGTCCAAGCAGATCTGATAAGTTAGCTTGAGGATATTTAATTACAGCGAAGGCTAAACCTATGACTGTCGCGGACGAACTAAAGACCGGTTTTGAATTTAAGCCCGGGTTAGAAGGCGTTCCGGTCACCCTATCCAGCATCAGTTTCGTGGATGGGAAGAAAGGAATTTTGGAATATCGTAATATTCCCATTGAAGAACTGGCCCTCAAAAGCACCTTTCTGGAAACCTCCTATTTATTGATCTGGGGCGAACTCCCAACCCAAACCGAACTGGATGCATTTGAGAAGGAAATTCGCTACCACCGCCGCATTAAATATCGCATTCGGGACATGATGAAATGTTTTCCCGAAAGCGGTCACCCGATGGACGCCCTGCAAGCCTCAGCTGCAGCCCTTGGCTTATTCTATTCCCGTCGGGCTTTAGACGATCCAGCTTATATTCGCGCGGCTGCGGTCCGGTTGTTGGCAAAAATTCCCACAATGGTGGCGGCATTCCAAATGATGCGGAAAGGGAATGACCCGATTCAACCTCGGGACGATCTCGATTATTCGGCCAACTTTTTGCATATGTTGACCGAACAAGAACCCGATCCCCTAGAGGCTCGTGTGTTCGACATCTGCCTGACGCTTCATGCAGAACATACCATCAATGCTTCGACATTTTCGGCAAGGGTAACGGCTTCTACCTTGACGGACCCCTACGCGGTGGTGGCTTCAGCGGTGGGAACCCTGGCCGGTCCTTTACATGGGGGGGCCAATGAAGAAGTGATCGAGATGCTTGAGAAAATTGGCTCGGTTGAAAATGTCCGACCCTACATTGAAAACTGTATCAACACCAAATCTAAGATTATGGGGTTCGGTCACCGGGTCTACAAAGTCAAGGATCCCCGAGCGATTATCCTGCAAAACCTCGCTGAACAATTGTTCGAGAAGTTTGGCCGGGATAATTATTATGACATTGCCGTAGAGCTGGAGCGAGTGGTGGAGGAAAAACTCGCTCACAAAGGCATTTATGCCAATGTGGACTTTTACTCGGGTCTGGTTTATCGGAAGTTGGGGATTCCTACGGATTTGTTTACGCCGATCTTTGCGATTTCCCGGGTGGCGGGTTGGTTGGCGCACTGGAAAGAGCAACTGGGGGAAAACCGGATTTACCGTCCGACCCAAATTTATACCGGAACTCATAACGCACCTTATATTCCGATCGCCGAACGTTAACGCGATCGCGACGGAATTAGGTCGAGTCTGGACTGGAGGGACCCCTATCTCCGGGTTAAATCCATCTAGCCGCGATCGGCACAATAGCCCTTAGATTCTTATAATCTGAGGGTTTTTTGTTGGATAATTCTCTGCAAAAATAACAGACCCAAAAAACCCCACACCCTCAAGGGTGGGGCTACACGAACGAAGCCCGCCTACGCGGGCTAAGAAAGAAAATCGAGTTGATACCAAATCCGGTTGTGAAAGACCTATTTTACTCTTCAGCCCGCGCAGGCGGGCTTCGTCTGTGTAGCCCCACCCTTGAGGGTGCGGGTTTTTATAGACCCCTGAAAACCGGATTCCATCTCAAATCCTTGCCCACCCCGATTAGAATCAACCTGATGGCGATCGCTCCAATGGCGATCCCCTCCCAACCCTTTCTCTCCTGTCCCGGGAAAGCAAACCACAACCCTAAACACTGAAACTCAAGCCTCTCCCAGAGTTCTGGCGTCCATCGAGCGTTATACTGTTATTGCATTTAACCGAGTCGTAAAAAATCTTCACACTCTCAATTAGGAAGCATGAACTCAGGTATAGACCTACAAGGAAGTTTTATAAAAGCGCTCGCAGATTTGGGCCTTCCAGCGGGAGCCGCAAAAGCCATCTGGATGCCAATTCCGATGGTGCTCATGCTAGTTGTCGCAACAGTTGGCGTACTCGTAACCGTCTGGCTAGAGCGAAAAATTTCTGCGGCGGTCCAACAGCGCATCGGCCCAGAATACATCGGCCCCTTGGGAATCTTAGCCCCTGCCGCCGATGGTCTCAAACTCTTGTTCAAAGAGGATATCCTGCCAGCCAAAGCTGACCCCATCCTCTTTACCCTCGGGCCAGTCCTGGTGGTAGTCCCCGTGTTCGCTTCCTTCCTGATTGTCCCCTTCGGACAAAATCTGATCATTAGCGATGTCGGGGTAGCCATCTTTTTATGGATTTCCCTTTCCAGCATTCAGCCGATCGGCTTGCTGATGGCAGGCTATGCCTCCAATAACAAATACTCTCTGATCGGTGGATTGCGCGCAGCAGCCCAGTCCATCAGTTATGAAATTCCCCTCGCCCTGAGTGTACTGGCGGTGGTGATGATGTCCAACAGCCTAAGCACCCTGGACATTGTGGAACAGCAATCCAGCTATGGCATCCTCAGTTGGAACGTCTGGCGTCAACCCCTCGGCTTTATCATCTTCTGGATTGCAGCCCTGGCGGAATGCGAACGCTTACCCTTTGACCTCCCTGAAGCTGAAGAAGAAATCGTCGCCGGATATCAAACCGAATATTCCGGCATGAAATTCGCCCTGTTCTACTTGGGTTCCTACGTCAACCTTGTGCTTTCCGCACTCCTAATCGCCGTGCTCTATCTGGGGGGCTGGGAATCACCGATCCCTGTAGAACTCCTAGGACAGTGGCTGGGTGTCAGCGAAACCACCCCTTGGTTGCAAGTGATTACCGCAACCCTGGGGATCACCATGACCCTGCTCAAGGCTTATTTCTTTGTGTTCCTGGCCATTCTGATGCGCTGGACTTTACCCCGCGTTCGCATTGACCAACTTCTCGATTTAGGGTGGAAATTCCTGCTGCCCGTTTCTCTGGTCAATCTGCTCTTAACTGCCGCCTTAAAGTTGGCATTTCCCGTTGCCTTTGGTGGGTAAGCGGGCTTCCTTTCGTTCAAAAACTGCCCAGTTATTGAGCGATCGGTTCCTTTCATCTTGACTTCAGGTCACCACTCCCTATCACCTAGCAGTCATCGCCGAGAACACTATGCTCAAATTCCTTAACCAAGTTAGCAACTACGCCAAAGAAACCGTTCAAGCGGCCAAATATATCGGTCAAGGACTCTCCGTGACCTTTGACCATATGCGCCGTCGCCCAGTTACGGTGCAATATCCCTACGAAAAATTGATTCCTTCCGAACGCTATCGGGGTCGGATTCACTTTGAATTTGATAAGTGCATTTCCTGCGAAGTGTGCGTCCGCGTTTGTCCGATTAACCTGCCCGTGGTGGATTGGGAATTCAACAAAGAGACCAAAAAGAAACAGCTCAAACACTACAGTATTGACTTCGGCGTTTGTATTTTCTGCGCCAACTGTGTAGAATACTGTCCGACCAATTGTCTCTCCGCGACGGAAGAATACGAACTTTCAACTTACGATCGCCACGAATTAAATTTTGATAACGTGGCAATGGGACGCTTACCTTACAAAGTCACTGACGATCCAATGGTGACTCCCCTCAGAGAACTCGCCTATCTACCCAAAGGCGTGATCTCTCCCCATGATTTGCCCCCGAACTCTCGTCGTGCCGGTCTGCGTCCCGAAGAAATTCGAGAACAAATGGAACAAGAACAATCCACAGAAAAATAGGGTGAATTTGTCACAAAATCCTAGGGGATAATTTCACTTACCAATGAATCATGGCCCAAAACCAATGACCCCCGACAAATGACCCCTGATAAAGCACAAAGGACAAAGAACAAAGGACAAATACAGTGAATTTAGCGGAAGGCGTTCAGATAGTTTCGTTTGGCCTGCTGGCCGTGATGATGATAGGAGCAGCCTTGGGTGTCGTCCTCCTATCTCAGGTCGTTTATTCGGCCTTTCTATTAGGCGGTGTGTTTATCAGCATGGCCGGTTTGTATCTGTTGCTCAATGCTGATTTTGTAGCAGCGGCCCAGATTTTGATTTATGTCGGTGCCGTTAACGTGCTGATTTTGTTTGCCATCATGTTGGTTAACAAACAGGAGGATTTTACCAACCTTCCCAATTACTGGATCCGTCGCGGAGCAACCGCAGTCGTCGCTTTGGGATTATTCGCGCTGTTAAGCACGATGGTCCTCTCCACTCCTTGGGCAGTGACCCCCACTGTAGCAACTGCGGAAAATACAGTTGTGCAGATTGGAGAACATTTATTCAGCGATTTTTTACTGCCGTTTGAATTGGCCTCGGTCCTGTTATTGATGGCAATGGTTGGCGCAATTATTTTGGCCCGTCGGGATTTGATTCCTACCGAGCGAAAAGCCCAACTCGATTCAGCCGAACTGGATTTGAAGTTGCCGGAACGTCCCCGTGAACCCGTCCCGGCTCTCGGGGGAAATCGGGTAAAAACCCAGAAATGAAAAGGGTAAAAGGACATAAAATGTTGTGAACTAACGTTCTGAACTAACGGTGTGAACTTTTACCGTTTTAAGGGGTAAATTTCCTTGCCCCTTAATCATTCAAAAGCTAGTAAGATACTGATGAGGATTAATGGAACTGCAACTCGAATACTTTTTAGTTTTGGCAGCCGCCTTGTTCTGCATTGGCATTTATGGCTTGATTACCAGTCGCAACGCCGTCCGTGTGTTGATGTCGATTGAGCTCTTGTTAAATGCAGTGAATTTGAATTTAATCGCCTTTTCTAATTTCCTAGACTCCGCTACAATTAAGGGTCAGGTTTTTGGCGTGTTTGTGATTACGGTGGCGGCGGCGGAAGCGGCAGTGGGTTTGGCGATCGTCCTGGCTATCTATCGCAACCGGGATACGGTGGATATGGAGCAGTTCAATCTCCTGAAATGGTAAGAAGAGTCTGAAGTCATGAGGCTCTGACTCTATTAAACCGGGTTTTTTAAAAAAGACCCGGTTTCTAATTTTTAGGTGAGGCGGTTTAGGGCGGCTATTCAGTTTCGGTGGAATGGTGCAATCCGCATCATCAGGGAGGATATTCCCAGGAGATTTAGAGGTGAGGGGCTTCGAGAACAAGAGTCAGGATAGAGTTCCACCCAGGGGCGATGAATCGTTCGCTCAAGGGTGATAAACCGTAGGAATTCGTACAATAACTGATGGGTTGACTGGATACACTGATGAATGCCCAGAAAAGAATATAAAACGGTTAGGGGGTTAGTCTCAAGTGCAGCTTAAAAATGCCATTATTGCTCATAAAGCCGGGGATGACCTCTCGCGGCGGTGGGCCGATCGATGCGCTCGGGAGTTGGAACATCGCGGGTGTCATGTTTTGGTGGGACCCAGTGGGTCTAAAGATAATCCCTATCCGGTGTTTTTGGCGTCCTCGACCAGTCAAATTGATTTGGCTGTGGTGTTTGGGGGGGATGGGACGGCCCTAGCAGCGGCTCGACAACTGGCTCCGGAGGGAATTCCGATGTTGGCGGTCAATGTGGGCGGGCATCTGGGGTTTATTACGGAACATTTTGAGGAGTTTAAAGATACGGAACGAGTTTGGGATCGCTTGTTCGAGGACCGCTATGCGATTCAACGCCGGATGATGCTCCAAGGACGGGTTTATGAGGGGCATCATACGAATATGAAACCGGCGAGCGATCGCTTTTTGGCTTTAAATGAAATGTGTGTTAAACCGGCAGCAGCGGACCGGATGATCACCTCGATTCTGGAAATGGAAATTGATGGGGAGGTGGTGGATCAGTATCAAGGGGATGGTCTGATTGTGGCAACCCCTACGGGTTCAACCTGCTATACGGTTTCGGCGAATGGCCCGATTATGCATGATGGGATGGAGGCGATCGCTGTAACTCCGATTTGTCCTTTAAGTTTGTCCAGTCGTCCGATTGTTTTACCCCCAGGAGCCGTGGTCAGTATTTGGCCTTTAGCAGACCCGGATTTGAGTACGAAGTTATGGATGGATGGGGTAATGGCTACCTCAATTTGGCCGGGACATCGGGTGGATGTCCGGATGGCAGATTGTCGCGCTAAGTTTATTATTTTACAGGAAAATTATTCCTATTATCAGACCTTACGGGAAAAGTTACAATGGGCAGGAGCGAGGATTAAATATAATAATAATCACCGCCATTAAATCATACAAAAAATCAGGCGATCGCCTCAAAACCCCGGGGAAGGGAGGGGATTAAAAGAGGCGATAAGCTGAGTTTTTTGAATAATCCCAATTCAGTTTTTCAAAAAGTTTGTGCCGCCGGAAAATCTTAACCCTGAATTTTCAAGAGGTCTCGGGTTGATTGCTCCGGCAGTTCCAACAGTTTTAAACCAGAATGTAGGGTTGAAACGGACAAGGTTAAGGATCAAGCATAATCCGAGATTTCCCTCTCAGTGGGAGTGATTCGACCCAATTGATTGATCATGCTTTTGACTCGCTTTGGCCGAGTTGGATCAGACCCCCATTGGGGCGATCGCATCAGGTGATTGTCCTTTTAGGCTCCCAATCCGGAAACCCTTGTCTAATCTAGCTCTTGGCATTCCCTTCGCCTAATTTTTCTGCTCCGAGGCGATCGGATCGGACAAGGGTGAGCAGAGGAGTTCCGGGTGGCATCCGCTGGGGTCACTACAAACTGGAGGCACCTGATAATCACATAAAATTAAGGGTTGAGATTTAATTTGTACAGCCGCTATTAGGGTTACAGATAAACCCATGATGCTCATCCAAAACAGCCGGTTCATAAACGTTTCACTCCACAGCCGATGACTGCTGGATTATTCGGCTGCTGTAGTGGGATTTCCGAAGGATGCGATCGCCTGAATTTCAACAATCTGCTCAGACTGTCCTCGCCCTGGATCCAAACCGGACCCGGCCAAAACAACTGAATTGTGTATTTTAAGCTACAGCACCTCTGGGCAAGGGTGATTATATTGAATTTCTAACAGACTTAATAGAATTAGATAGGCCGACAGGTCTTTTTAGTAAATAAATATAAAAGGCAATCCCGCCAGAACAACTCTGGCGGGATTGTTGTTTTTCGAGGGGGGTGATTAACTGGGTTAGGGGACCCGACCCGCTTTCTAGCCGAATGGGTTGCTAAGGGTCACAGATGGGGGAAAGAAACTGAGTTTTTTAACTAGGTTTGGGGACTAGAAAACGGGTTTCTGGCCGAATGGGTTACTAAGGGGATTGCAAAATATAAATCCTCCAAACGTTCAATTGAAAGGAAGGTGTGTGTAGGGGC
>NZ_JAMXOT010000371.1 GCF_024220515.1 Oscillatoria sp. HE19RPO | reverse complement strand
CTTGCGCCCTCTTTTGGGCGCAAGCATTGCGCCCCTACATGGAGAAGCTACTCCATTGATCCGTCACTACGAACGAACGGTTTGGAGATTTTATTTTTTGGAGTTCCCTTACTCTGGGGTACTGGGAGTCTCTGCCTCCGGAGTGGGTTGTGCTTCAGGCGCGGGAGATGGGGTCGTCGGTGGTGCGCTGGGAAGGGTGACACCGGGGAGAGGTTGGGGACTACCCGCTTTTTTCATCGCGACAAACACTTGATAACGAGTGGTGCGTTGGTTTTCAATTGCCGCAGTCACCCCGACTGCGCGCATGGCATTAATGGCGATTTGTTGTTGGGGAGGCAGTTGCAACCAGGCGGTAGTATTGGTATTGAGGGCACGTTCCATGTCTATGAAAAAATGGCCGTTGTTAGGAGTCAACTCTAGCGGGACCACGCTTTGGAATTGCTGACTCATCCCCAGGGGAGTTTGCGGTTTGGGGGCGATTCTCTCCGCAACCGGGGCCAAAACGCTGATAAAGGCGACATTCCCATCTAACCACCCGTGGTTGACGCTCACGGAACCATTTTGCGCCGTCCATTTGACAATAGGCTGTTCGCCAATCTGGCCCGATTCAACTTTAAAGTTATATTGTTCACTCATGACCCGATCCAGCTTAGAGAGAGTCGCCTCCCCCGCACGGCGATCGCTGGCTTGGACCATTAATACCACCCCGACGGGAAAAAACGAGGAGTTGTTTTCTGCCGGTGGCAACATCGCCAGGGAAAATTCTCCCTGCATCCAGGGGAGTAAGTCTTTTTCTAAATCGAGGGTGGTGGTGTTGCCGATCGCCGTTTTCAACCAGTCGGGATTAATCGGTGCCAGGGGATTGGTTGCCACCCCTTGGCTATAATCTTGCCAAGCTCGCTGTAAATTGCCTCCGGACATCATCATTAAGGTGTCCGCAGGGAGGCGCGTTGTCATGGTTTTGGCATTATTTTCGACAGCATATTTCCGTTCGCTATCCGGTTTGAGCCATGCTACGGTATCAAAGGCAATGCCTTCGGGTTGGAGGGTGATACTGGTGGCGAATCCTTGGTTTTGTTGCTGCTGGGCAATTTCTTCAGGCACAGCGCGATCGGAGTTTAAGGAGGCAACTGCCGCAGCGACGGGGACGTTCACATAAAAACGGCCAAAGGGTCGGGGGGTTTCGATTTTTTGCCATGCAGCGATCGCACCCGGTGCATCGACGATGGAGGGTCCGCCGAGGAAGGTGTCGATGGCGCGGTTGATGGTTTCACTATCCTTGGCGATCGCGAGATAGCTGCCATCGATGACGGTGACTGAAAAGCGATTCTCATCCGGCACCCCTTGGGTTTCTTTAATTTCTATATTTTTGTAAGTCCGAGGGACCCATCTGCCGCCTTGTGGAGGTTGGGCGGATTCTAGAATTTCCTTGGCGCGACTGGGATTGGCGATCGGTAACACCATCAGCAGAGACTGGCGACCGGAAAATGCTGCCGGAGGTGGCACTATTTCGTTATCTTCCCCAGCGGCATTCACTGGGAAGGGGGGTAAAAACCCCAGGGTAACTTCGGACCCTACCCAAGGTTGAATGTCTTGTTCATACTGGAAACCATTGGCGGTGAGGTAGCGATCGCGCAATTGCATTAGGTAATTATCCAGCAACTGTTGGCTTTCGGGGGTGCCAAATTCGCGCATTCTTTGCCACTGTCCCGCATTGGTAGTCAGGGAAACAGTCATCAAAGCATCTTCAGGAATCAGTTCGGCACCCACTGGAATCTCCGGTAAAGGCCGTTTTTGGGCGATCGACCAGAATGCCGTAATCGCGCCACCGATTAACAGGACCGCAGCAACGGCGGCGATCCCGATGGAAACTTTCTGTTTCTCCAGGTTGAGTTTTGGGGTTTCTTTGGTGTCTTGGGTCTCAGAGTTAGTCTCAGACATGATGTTACCGAGCGTCAGGAGTGCAATTGACAATTTAACGCAAACTGTTACTTTCTTTCGGGTATCTTCACCCAATTCTCAAAAATGTGGGTTCCGTCCAGAGACACACCCCTGCTGGTGGGGGATACCGCAATCAGCAAGGGGAATAATCAACGGGAGGGAACCTCTGTTTTTTGAAGTAAAAATTTCAGAAACTATTTTACATCCTTGGGGTGAATCTTTTGTCCGGGGGTACAGTATTCAATAAACCCAACAAAAACCCGGTTTCACCGCCCATAGAAAGCCGCAAATTGTTAGAGGGTTTTTCAAAAAAACCTGGTTTTAACCCTTACTATGCTGACGCCCTAGACGGGATTAGAGTCCAACTCAGTTCCGGTTGGTTTCATCGGATTTAGCCTAAACGGGGTGATTTTCTTTGGACTCGGTTCGTGACATTTTTTTAAGAGCAATTGTAGGGTGGGCAATGCCCACATTTAGTTACGGTGGGCAATGCCCACCCTACCCCTACTCCTACTTTTAAATCGGGCAATTAGATTTTTTTTTAGAGCAAATTGGGTCAGTTATGGGGTGATAGAGGGTATCTCGTTGTTGGTAAGGGCGGTTAATTCCAGTAATCGCCGATCGCAGGGTTTCGGGTTCCATACAGCTTCCCCCTTTCGCCCCGGCCATTGTCGTAATATGTTCTTCCATTAACGTGCCGCCAATATCATTGCATCCCCAGTTGAGGGCTGTTGTTGCACCCTCTAATCCCAGTTTGACCCAACTCGGTTGATGATTAGAAATCCAGTTACCTAGGAAGATCCGGGAAACCGCAGTTAGGAGCAAAGTATTCGCGAGAATGGGTTGATTTCGACCGACACGACGGCGTAAGGGGGCGGGGGCTTGTTCTCCAACAAAGGGGAGTAAAATAAATTCGGTAATTTGGGCGGGATAGTTGCGATCGCCGGCAGTTTGTTGGAGCGATCGCAATTTTTCCAAATGGTCGATTTGTTGTTGCGGCGTTTCAATATGTCCGCACAACATCGTGCTAGTTGTAGGTAATCCTAAGCGATGGGCTGTACTGACAATTTCTAGCCAGGTTTCGCTATTAATTTTTTCCGGGCAAATAATATTGCGGATGCGATCGTCCAAGACTTCCGCAGCAGTTCCCGGCATGGAACCGACTCCCGCCTCCTGCAACGCGGCGATCGTTTCCTCATAGGTAATCTGGTCTTCCCGGGCAATAAACTGCACTTCTTGGGGAGAAAAAGCGTGCAAGTGTAAATCAGGAAATTCATCTTTAATTGTTTTGACCAGCTTCAAATAATAAGGCAAAGATTTTCCATCAATTTTAGCCTCCAAATGCAAGCCTCCCTGCATACAAATTTCGGTTGCTCCCCGTTGCACCGCATCCGTAGTTTTTTCGAGAATTTTTCCCCAATCAAGCCAAAATGCTCCGTCTTCATCCGCATCGCGACGAAAGGCACAGAAACTACAATGTTGCTCGCAGATGTTCGTAAAGTTAATATTGCGGTTAATTACATAAGTGACCAAATTTCCCGCTTGTTTCTGCCGGAGTTCGTCCGCAACCTGGGCAATGGCAGTCACCTGTTCTGGGTTGGTTTGCTGGAGTAAGATAGCCGCTTCTGCTGGAGAAATATCGGTTCCCGCTAAAGCACGGGATAAAATAGAATCAACGGTTTTTAAAGTCATGACATTAAGGTTAATCAACAAACATGAAAATTAAACATTTTTAAAAATACTATTCCATAAGAAGGGGAGGTTTAACTCAACTAATTCATTGTCTTAGTAGTCACTAGGGTGGGGTTGATTTCCATCAAGAAAATTGCAAAATATAAATCACTCAAACATTCGTAGTAACCCCTTCAGGGGTTTCTTTAAAGATGACTCCTAAAGGAGTCACTACAAACGTTTGGGATATTTTATTTTTTGGATTTCCCTAAGGGGATTCCAACAAATAAATCATCCTTGCTTTGATGCGATCGCACCTAACAAGGCTCTTTTAGCCCGCGCAGGCACCGCTTTGTCCGTGTAGCCCCAGGCTTGAGCCTGCGGGTTTTTTGAAGGTTTTATTTTTTG
>NZ_JAMXOT010000370.1 GCF_024220515.1 Oscillatoria sp. HE19RPO | reverse complement strand
TTCAAATTTGGACAGTTGCTCGAAATTTTGCACTTAATATATACCGCGATTATGGATTTAATAATATGGCTCAAGCCCAACGTCGCACGGGATTTGGCCTTAAATTACTTAAGGAGTTGTTCAGAATGAAATAGCCCTGCAGTAACGCCGATGGCTCTTTGGGAGTTTTCCCCGTCCAACTGAGTGCAGAAGATCCACTGGGTGCAGAAGATATTCAAAATTATAATATTCGCATTTGGCCCGATCCCGGTAATACCCCACCAGAAATCGAGAGCGAACCGCCAACTAAAGTTGGATTGAATCAAAAAGCTTATCGCTATCAATTAGAAGCATTCGATCCAGATGGTGATTCTCTACGCTATCGATTAGTTGAGGCACCTAATGGTGCAATTATTGATGGCGATCGCGGAGAATTATTGTGGTTTCCCGAATCGGCCAAACCTGGAGATACGGCTAACTTTACCGTAGAGGTCAACGATGCACGCGGCGGCACGGCATTACAAAGCTTTACTGTTGACGTTTATAGTGTATTAGGCAAGATTCAAGGCGCAGTCTTTGATGACTTAAATGGAAATGGTTATCGGGATACGACACTGGTCCAAGGAGACAGTCCCAATATAGTATTTGCCATTGATGTTTCGGGAAGTACCGGCGGAAACTATGTAGACTGGACCGAAGCAGAGTTAGAAACGGTTGCCGACGAACCGATGGGAATTCTGGGAATGGAAATTGCAACTGCTGTTGCTTTAAGTGAACAGTTGATTCTGCAAGGACGGGGTGACACGACTCAAATTGCTGTGGTTCCCTTTAACGATGGTGCTGGCATCCTAGACCTGGATCCGAGTTTACCTGGAGTGCAACTTTTCACCACTCCTCTGGCAGATAAAGATGGTGATGGAATTCCCGACTTACGACAAATACTTAACCGTTTTATTGCCGATGGGGGCACTTATTTTACACCGCCTTTAGAGAAAGCAGAAGCATTGCTCAATAGTTTACCAGGAGATGCCAATCTCATTTTCTTATCTGATGGATTTGGTGGGGTTGATACTGAAGTGGTAGACCGCTTGAATGCGAATGGCGTCAATATTACCGCTTTTGGTATTGGTGCAGGTGCAGGAATGGGACAATTGCAAAAAATTGACCCCGATGCTATTCAGGTAACAGATCCCAGGGAAATCATCGATATTTTTGGGGGGTGGGACGAGCGCTACACTCCAGAACCCTTGATGGAAAATGTAACGGTCTATCTGGATTTGAATGAAAACGGTCAACTAGATGATGGCGAACCCACTCAGTTGACTGGCAAAAACAAAACCGACTCTCTATTGGGTTCGACTCCGTATCATTTCACTTTTGATAATTTGCTGCCGGGAACTTATACGGTACGCCAACTCGTTCCGAATGGTTATGAGGAAACTGCACCGACTACAGGTGCTTTTGTCGATACCATAACTGTGGCGGATGGGGAAACTTTCAGTCATTTATTTGGCAACCATTTGATTGCTACTCCACCCAATAGCATTCCGTCGTTTATCAGTACCGCGCCAACGAATACAATAGAAGTAGGAGAGGCGTTCAAGTATCAAGCAAATGCTCTCGATGCGGATGCAGAACCTTTGACCTACGAGTTGACCTTGTTCCCAGAAGGGATGAATATCAATCCCGAATCCGGAACGATTCTTTGGCGTCCCACAGAGGAACAGACTGGGACGTTTGAAGCGATTGTCAGGGTGAGCGATCCCAGTGGAGGTATCGATTTACAATACTTCCAAGTGGAGGTAGCACCGCCAAACTCTCCCCCCACATTTACAACTTCTTCACCCACATCCATTCAACCCCAACGCGGTAAACTATTTGAATATCGTCTCAATGCGTTGGATGCCGATGGCGATGCTGACATTCGTTACGAATTAGTCAATCCCCCAACTGGCGTTACCCTCAATCCCGACACTGGCATTCTGCGTTGGACTCCCTCTCAAACCGGCGAGTTTCAATTCACCGTTAAAGCAATTGACAGTCTCGGTGGAGAAGCATCTCAAACAATTACCGCCACTGTCGTCGAACCGCGTCCGAATACCCCCCCAGAAATTACCGCCACCCCCCGCAGTTCGGTTCGCATCGGTTCCACTTATTTATATCAGTTACCTCTAACAGATTCTGATGGCGACCCGTTAACGTTCAACTTCCTCCAATCTCCCACCGGAATGGAACTGGATGCGGAGGGTCGCATCGTCTGGACGCCAACTCCCTCTCAATTCGGTTCCCATCCAATTTCTTTAGAAGTTAACGATGGCGAAGATACTACCACTTTATCCTGGACATTAAATGTATCGAATCAAACTGTCAATCGCGCACCTAGCATCACTTCCACTCCCAATCTGATTACCAACTTAGAACGGGTTTATCAATATCAACTTGAAGGATTCGACCCCGATGGCGACTTGCTGTTATGGACTTTAGATAAAGCACCCTCCGGAATGGTTATTGACCCCAACTCCGGAATGCTATCTTGGCAACCCAACGCCACCCAACTCGGCGAACATACAATTGCCATCCGAGTCACTGATGCAACTGGATATTTTGTGGGTCAAGAATTTGACTTAACAGTTCGAGGAATCAACACTCCCCCAGAAATTGTTTCTGTCCCCCTCACTACCGCCGCTGTCGGACAGGAATATCGCTATCAAATCGCTTCAACTGACATCGAAAATGATAGAGGACGTTGCAGTTTAGGAATTGCACCCGATGGGATGCAAATCGAACCTGAAACTGGACTGATTACCTGGACGCCAACTGCACAACAGTCAGGTTCGGTAGACGTTGAAGTATTAGTTAGCGACACCCAAGGAAGCACCAACCGACAAACCTACACCATAGAAGTCGGGTCAGATGCCATTAACCACCCACCCGTCATTACCTCCACCGCCAAATACTTCGCCGCCACTGGTGTCCCTTACCGCTACCAAATTGAAGCAACCGATGCAGATAACGATGCTTTAATCTATCAACCCATCTCCGTTCCCAATGGCATGACTTTGGATGCCAATACGGGGGAACTGCGTTGGGATTCTCCCACTTTTGGCACTCATCAAGTTGTCGTTGGCGTTAACGATGGTTCCTTGGGTGCAGCACAAGGATTTACCTTAACGGTTCAAAACGATTTACCTCCCGTCTTTAATACAAACGAACCGCC
>NZ_JAMXOT010000503.1 GCF_024220515.1 Oscillatoria sp. HE19RPO | reverse complement strand
AACGTCCCGACTTCAGTCGTTCTGATCCGGTGTTCAACGTCCCGACTTCAGTCGTTCTGATCCGGTGTTCAACGTCCCGACTTCAGTCGTTCTGATCCGGTGTTCAACGTCCCGACTTCAGTCGTTCTGATCCGGTGTTCGTAGTAACGACTTCAGTCGTTTATTGATTATTTTGAACACCCCTGAAAACCGTGAAGGGTTCAAATACCCACCTAATAGCTCAATTCTGATTAATTACCACAACTTATTTCATTACAAGCCTTTCAGTCTTTTTAACAATAGTGATTAGAAGTTGGGTTCAACCTCTCCATTTCTGGAGAGAAGATAACGACTGAAGTCGTTACTACGAACAGGAAGATAACGACTGAAGTCGTTACTACGAACAGGAAGAAACGACTGAAGTCGTTACTACGAACAGGAAGATAACGACTGAAGTCGTTACTACGAACAGGAAGAAACGACTGAAGTCGTTACTACGAACTATTGATTTGCAATTAGGGTTTAGGATGATAAATAAACGTCAAATTGGATTAACGGGTGGAATTGCTACGGGTAAAACTACGGTTTCTAATTATTTGAAAACCTACCACCAATTACCTGTGTTTGATGCAGATATTTATGCTCGCGAAGCGGTGGAAATTGGTTCAGAAGTGTTGAATCAAATCGTGAGGCGGTATGGAAAGGACTTGTTGCTACCCGATCGCAGTCTGAATCGTCCGAAGTTGGGGGAGATTGTGTTTAGTCAACCCTCGGAAAAACAGTGGTTAGAGGCGCAAATCCATCCCCAAGTGCGCGATCGCTTCTTTCGAGAAATTGCCGCTTTGCCCCAACAGTCTACCGCAGTCTTGGTGATCCCGTTGTTGTTTGAAGCACAAATGACCGATTTAGTTACGGAAATTTGGGTGGTATCTTGTCCTGGCGATCGCCAGATTCAGCGATTGATGGAACGCGATCGCTTGACCCTAGACCAAGCCAGAGCTAGAATTAATAGCCAAATGCCCTTATCTGAAAAATGCGCTCAGGCTGATGTCATCTTAGATAACTCCTCCACTGTAGCACACCTCATCCAACAGATAGATGTCGCGTTGATGCCGGATAGAGATAATAGGAAGTAAACCCCTAGCGGGATACTTTTACTTCTAACTTAACCGCTGTCTTCAAAATGCAAACCATAACCACTGCACATCCAGAGGGTCCACCGAATACCGGAGGACCTATTGACTGGTTTCAAAAATTTATGGCGATGATCGCCGTTATCAATTTGCTGTTAGTGGGGTTCGATTCCTCTTATATTACCCTACGCGATATCTATTTTCATCAAATTCCCCCCGTGGTGATTGCTTATGATAAAATTAAAGGAATTGAACCCCATCCCGAAACTGAAAAATACCTACAAACCCTCCAGCAATTAACCCTAGAACTCCAACAACCCCCAAATTCCCTGGAAACTCCCCAGGTGGAGAATTTGCTGGAATCGTTACGCCATGAAAGTGATAGAATGCTCAATGAAAACCCCTTTATGGCTGCGGGTAAGTTCGGCACTTTTGCAAAAATTCAAAGGCGAATGCGTCAGCATCTTGGCACAGAATATGCTTACGATGCTTTTCAGACTTTTTGGACTTCTAGTTATTTAAGCAGTCATAATTTAAGTCGAGAACTCAATTTTTTCCAGTCTCAGATTTCGCCATTAATTGCCAGAAATTATTTCAGGAATGTAGATGAAATTGGCCAAGTTATCGATGATTTTTGGCGGATTGATATTTTCTTTATGTGCCTGTTTGGATTAGAGTTCATACTTCGCACCTTCTTTATGCATCGCCGGATTAGTGGCTTACGCTGGATAGATGCCATGTTGCGACGCTGGTATGATGTTTTATTGTTTTTACCGTTTTGGCGAGGATTGCGGGTAATTCCGGTTGCGGTGAGACTGCAACAGAGTGAACTGGTTAATTTCGATCGCATCTTAGTTCAGATGACCCATGAACCGGCTGCTAGACTAGCCGATCGCCTGTCTCGATTTGTAATGGTTCGCTTTATTAATCAAGCGCAAGACTCCATTCGCGAAGGCACTGCCGCCGAATCATTTTTGAATCCCCAACCGGCGGTTGATCTCAACAATGTGAATGAAATCGAAGTCATTACTGACCGACTTTTGGAATTAACCATTTACAAAGTTCTCCCGCAAATTAAGCCAGAATTAGAAGCAGTTTTGCATCATAGTATAGAAGGAGCCTTTAAAGAATCAGGGATTTATCAAAGTCTCAAATCCTTACCCGGGATCGGAAATTTACCCAGCGATTTTACGGAACAAATGGCCTCGAACTTAGCCCAAACTACGGTAACTGTTCTGGAAACCTCTTACGCTGACGTAGAAGGACGAGTGCTCTTCGATCGCCTCAGTCAGGAATTCAATCAAGCCTTCCGGAAAGCCCTAGGCGATCGGCAAACCCAAGAAGAAATACAAATCTTGCTCACGGATTTCTTAGAAGAATTAAAACTCAATTATGTGGTAAAATCCACCCATACCGACCCAGAAGCCACCCTAGCGGAAATAGAAACCCTTTACCAACCCAAAGAACAGTCCTCCCTCCCCTCACTTTAGTCAATGTAGCTCGACTAGAAACCCGCTTTCTTGTCCTGGGGTGGGTGAGAAACCGGGTTTCTTCATCAGTTGTTTTTCCCTTGCCTAAATTTAGGTTAGAAACCCGGTTTCTTGTCCTTGAGTTGGGTTAGAAACCGGGTTTCTTCACCTACTCTCTAGCAATTTTCCACAAATTTAGGTCAGAAACCCGGTTTCTTGTCCTGGGGTTGGGTTAGAAACCGGGTTTCTTCACCTACTCTCTAGCAATTTTCCACAAATTTAGGTCAGAAACCCGGTTTCTTGTCCTTGAGTTGGGTTAGAAACCGGGTTTCTTCACCTACTCTCTAGCAATTTTCCACAAATTTA
>NZ_JAMXOT010000369.1 GCF_024220515.1 Oscillatoria sp. HE19RPO | reverse complement strand
TCCAACAAATAAATCATCCTTGCTTTGATGCGATCGCACCTAACAAGGCTCTTTTAGCCCGCGCAGGCGGGCTTTGTCCGTGTAGCCCCAGGCTTGAGCCTGCGGGTTTTTTGAAGGTTTTATTTTTTGGAGTTCCCTGATCCAGGGACAAACTAACGGCGGTAATTAACGCCCAGTACAGCCCTGAGATAGAATCCGGTTGGAAAAACCCGCACCCTAAAGGGTGGGGCTATACGAACAAAGCCCGCCTGCGCGGGCTAATATAGAAAACCGACTTGAGGCAACCGGATTTTGTATGAAACCGTCGCGGGTTTAAATCCTCGACGGTTGCCGCCCTTTAACTGCACGACTTACGAGTAGAAAAATGACTATGAATATTCTGGGTTATGAACTGGCTGAACCGATAGAAACCGGCCTCAATACTATCATTTATCGCGGCTATAAGGCCACAGATAAGACTACAGCAATTTTAAAAGTATTGGCCTCTCCCTCGCCGACGATTGAAGACTTGATTAAATTTAGGAATGAGTATGAAATTTGTAAAAATCTGGATATTCCGGGGATTGTCAAGCCCTTAGCCTTGACCGATTATCAAAATAGTTTAGCCTTGGTTTTGGAGGATTTTGGCGGCCAGTCTTTGAAAAAGAGCATGGACGAAAAGCCCCTCACCTTGGCTGAGTTTTTGCACTTAGGGATTCAGCTTACGACCAGTCTGGGACAACTCCATCATCATCAGATTGTTCATAAAGATATTAAGCCTCAAAATCTGATTCTTAATCCTCGAACTGGGGAAATTAAAATTACCGATTTTAGCATCGCGATGCGACTCTCTTCTGAAACTTCTTGGAGTCAAGAGACGGTGTTGGAAGGGACGTTATCTTATATGTCTCCGGAACAAACGGGACGGATGAATCGGGCGGTGGATTATCGCACGGATTTTTATTCCCTGGGAGTGACGTTCTATGAGATGCTGACGGGACGATTACCCTTTGAGGCGGTTGATGCGTTAGAGTTAATCTATTGTCATATTGCGAAAATCGCGGTTTCTCCCAATCAAATTAACCCGCAAATTCCCCAAGCAGTGGCGGATATTGTCATGAAATTGATGGCAAAAACGGCGGAAGACCGCTATCAAACCAGTCAGGGTCTGTTGTTTGATTTGGAAAGCTGTTTAACTCAATTAGAAGCCAAGGGAAGCATTGAATTGTTTGCCGTGGGAGAACGCGATCGCGCCAGTCAATTGCTGATTCCCCAAAAACTTTATGGGCGGGAAAATGAGGTGGAAACCTTAATGGCAACCTTTCAACGGGTTGCTCAAGGTAGCAGTGAAATGATGCTAGTTTCCGGCTATTCTGGCATTGGAAAATCTGCCTTGGTTGCGGAAGTTCATAAACCGATTGTCGGGGCGCGAGGCTATTTTATTTCGGGAAAATATGACCAATATAAACGCAATATTCCTTATGCGGGACTGATTCAAGCCTTTTCTGAATTGATTGACCGCCTGTTGACGGAAAGTCCCGATCGCATTACTTTCTGGCAACAACAACTCACCCAAGCGTTGGGGAGTAATGGACAGGCGATCGTGGAGGTAATTCCCAAGGTGGAAGCCATTGTTGGACCCCAACCCCCCATTGCCGAACTGGGGCCGATTGAATCCCAGAATCGCTTCAATCGGGTGTTTCAACAGTTTTTGCAGACATTTTGCAAAAAAGACCATCCCCTGGTAATTTTTCTGGATGATTTACAATGGGCTGATACCGCCTCTTTACACTTAATTTATCAACTGATTAATGACCTCGACCAACAATATTTTTTACTAATTGGGGCTTATCGGGATAACGAAGTGAATGCAGTTCATCCCCTGATGCAAACCCTAGAGGCGTTGCAATTAAAAGGGGCGACGATGAATCATATTGTGTTGCAACCTTTAGAGAAGGTTCATGTCAACGAATTGATTGCGGATACCCTCGATGAACCCGAGAAGTCGCGTCCCTTGGCGGAACTGCTTTACAATAAAACCCAGGGCAATCCCTTTTTCCTGACCCAACTGCTGAAAACCCTTTGGGATGAAAAACTTTTAAGTTATGAGTTCAGTGTGGGAGTCTGGCAGTGGAATCTTGACCGGATTTTAGCCGTGGGAATTGCCGATCGCAATGTGGTCGAATTAATGGCCCGCAATATTCAAAAACTCCCAGAATCTACTCAAACTATCTTACAATTAGCCGCTTGTGTGGGCAATACTTTCACCTTAGAAGTCCTGGCGATCGTCAGTGAAAGTTCCCCGATGGCAACCGCTGCCTCACTCTGGTCCGCCTTACAATCAGGCTTAATTTTACCCCTGAGTTCGGGATATAAAATTCCCCTGCTGCTTGGGGATGAGGGAGAGGAAAATTTGGATTCTCCAACCCGAGTCAACCTGTATGACTTGTTAGAAACTGAATCTATTTCTTATAAGTTTTTGCATGACCGAGTTCAACAGGCCGCTTATTCCCTGATTGCAGAAGACCAAAAGAAAGAAACTCACCTGAAAATTGGGAAACTGCTGCTAAATAATATTCCCCCGGAGGAACGAGAAGAAACCATTTTTGCCCTAGTTAATCAACTCAACTATGGTTGTGACCTCCTGGACACCCAAGCAGAAAAAGATGAACTCGCCCAGTTGAATGCGATCGCAGGCAATAAAGCCAAACTCTCCACCGCTTATGAAGCAGCTTTGCGCTATTTAAAAGTTGGCATCGGACTCCTAGGTGAGGACTCCTGGGATAGCCAGTACGAGTTAACCCTCTCTCTCTATGTTTCCACCTTGGAGGCGGAATACTTAAATGGTAATTTCCAGGCGGCGCAAAC
The DNA here is from genome assembly GCF_024220515.1 of Oscillatoria sp. HE19RPO. GTDB lineage: Bacteria > Cyanobacteriota > Cyanobacteriia > Cyanobacteriales > Laspinemataceae > Laspinema. The sequence continues at coordinate 5,330 of NZ_JAMXOT010000369.1, read as the reverse complement.
CTTCGCTGACCTGATTCTGGACCGGGCAAAGGCAGTCCTCGATCGGGTGAAAGTGTATGAAATTCAAATGCAAATGGATGCGGCGCAACATCAGATTAGCCAAGCGATTGAAACCGGATTAGCGGCCTTAAATTTGATGGGAATTTCCCTAGCGGTTGCCTCAGAAGAACGAAGTCAATCCCTACAATTACCGGACATTGATGGCATTGCCGAACTGCCGGAAATGACCGACCCTTATGAATTGGCAGTGATGCGAATTCTCATGAATTTAGTCGCCCCGGCTTTACATAGTAGCCAGGTCGAGTTATGCTTCCAACTGGTTTTGACTGCCTTAGAACGCTGTCTGGAAAAAGGCCATTCTGCCATTGCTGCATTTACTTACAGTTGGTATGCCACTCTGTTATGTGGGTCTGGAGACATCGAACGGGGTTATTATGCGGCCCAAATTTCAGTGCAATTGTTAGAACGGTTTCAAGCAAAAACTCTCAAATGCCAAGTTTATAACATGGTGTTTGCCTTTGTTCAACATTGGAAGCAGCCGGTTAAAGTCGCGGTTGATGCCTTACAAGAAGGGCTACAAAGTGGCTTGGAAGTGGGGGATTTAGAATATGCGAGTTACTGCGCTTGTAAATATTGCAGTTACTTGTTTTTAAGTGGAGAATCCCTGGAAACCGTGGCGCGAAAACAAACGCCCTATATTGAATTACTCCACAAACTCAAGTATGAAATTGCCCTCTATGACGGCAGTACCTGGCGGCAACTGGTGGCAAATTTACAAGGGTTAGCCCCGGATCCGTATCGGTTAGTCGGGGAAGTGTTTAACGAAGACCTGATTTTGCCGAAACTCAAAGCGGCGAATGATGGATGGTCTCTGTTTAATGTTTATCTCGCCAAAACTATTCTCAACTTTTTGTTAAAACAACGACAAGTTGCCCTAACTTATGCCACCCTCGCTGCTGAATATTCCGGTTCCGTCAGCGGGGCTTTTACAATGGCGGTTCACAACTTTTACTATTCGCTAGTGTTGCTATCTGTCTATCCTTCCACGACGGTAGCAGACCAGCAGAAGTATTTGCAACAAGTGGAATGCAATCAAGAGAAAATGCGCGAATGGGCGGAACTTGGCCCGATGAATTATCAGCATAAGTATGAGTTAGTCGAAGCGGAAAAAGCCCGAGTTTTAGGTCGAAGTTTAGAGGCGATCGATGGCTATGAACGGGCCATTGCTGGGGCAAAAGAACATGGCTATCTGCCCGAAGAAGCCTTGGCGTATGAACTGGCCTCGAATTTTTATCGCCATCGCCATCAGGAGAAATTTGCCGACACTTACCTGAATGAAGCTTATGCCATTTATACCAAATGGGGGGCCAAAATTAAGGTAGACCAATTAGAAGCGAAATATCCTCAGTTGAAGCTACGGCAGCCAACCCTTTCCCGAAAGGGTGTAGCAATGGCTCAAATGACAACGGCGACGACTTTCGGCAGTTCGGCTGCTTTGGATTTAGCCACGGTAATTAAAGCGTCTCAAGCGATTTCTTCTGAATTGCAAATTGAGAAGTTGGTTGAGAAGTTAATGAATATTCTCATTGAAAATGCCGGGGCGCAGAAAGGATTTTTGGTGTTAGCAGAAGGGGAAAAACTGATTCTGGCGGCGGAGGTAGGTCTGGACAAAAAAACTCAGGGAATCAAGCTACGATTTGATGCCTTAGATACCAAGGCCGATCTGCCTTGGTCGATTATTCATTATGTCCGCCGGACTCAAAACCATGTGGTCTTAAATGATGCCCTCCGGGAGGGATTATTTACGAACGATCGCTATGTCAGTACCTATCAGGTGAAGTCGCTGTTATGTGCACCATTTGTCAATCAAGGGAAACTGGTGGGGATTGTTTATTTAGAGAATAATCTCACCCGTAGCGCCTTTACTCGCGATCGCCTGGAAGTGTTACGCTTACTCTCGGGACAAGCGGCAATTTCCATTGATTTAGCGCGAACGGTGAACCAGTTACAAGATACCGTCGCTTATTTGAATGCGATCGTCAACAATATCGCCGATGGGTTGCTGGTGACGGATATGCGCGATCGCATTTCCCGCTTGAACCCCTCCTTATTAGAGATGTTTGGATTACCCGCTACTGAACTCCAGGGTCAGGATTGCCAGCAGGGACTGAGTACCGAACTCGCCACCTTAGTCGCACAATCCCGGGAAAACCTCACGGACGTGCTATCAGCGGAAATTCCTTTAACCAACAATCGCATCGGGAAAGCAGTCGCCACCTCCATTGTCACGGACTCCCCTTCCGAGGAACAAAGTCCAAGCTGTATCGGGACTGTCACCTTGATTCGGGATATCACTACAGAGAAAGAAGTCGATCGCATGAAAACCGACTTTATCTCCACGGTTTCTCACGAACTGCGGACGCCTCTCACTTCCGTGGTGGGATTTGCCAAAATTGTCAACAAAAAACTCCATGATAAGATTGTAGGCGCACTCGAAAACGCGGATAAGAAGACGCAACGGGCGTTGCAGCAAGTCACGGACAACATTGAGATTATTATTTCTGAAGGGGAACGGTTGACGAATCTGATTAATGATGTGCTAGATATCGCCAAGATGGAAGCGGGGAAAGTGGAGTGGCAAATGCAACCAATTTCCCTGAGTGAACTCATGGAACGGGCGATCGCCTCCACTTCTAGTCTCTTTCAAAGCACTCAATTACAGGTGCAGGTGGAGATTCAACCGGAACTACCACAAGTCAGTGGCGATCGCGATCGGTTATTGCAAGTGCTGATTAATCTGATCTCCAATGCTGCCAAATTCACCGATACCGGGACCGTCACCCTCCGCGCCACCCAAAACGAGGAACAGGTGGTGGTGAGCATTATCGACACCGGCATCGGCATCCCCACGGAGTTTCAAGATACAGTGTTTGAGAAATTTAAACAAGTGGGAGATACCCTCACAGATAAACCCCGAGGAACTGGACTGGGACTGCCGATTTGTAAACAAATTATCGAACATCACGGGGGCAAAATTTGGGTCGAAAGTACACCGGGTCAAGGCAGTACCTTCTCCTTTAGCTTACCCCTCCTGGGTTCTAGCATTACCCCGGAACTCGAAAAACTCAACTTGGATAGCTTTGTCAAACAACTCAAAGAACGAATTGTCACCACCCCGAAACGAGACACGGATTCAGTCAAAACCATTCTCGTGGTTGATGATGATACTCACATTCGGTCCCTGCTGCGCCAAGAGTTAGAAAGTTCTGGATATCAAGTCCGGGAAGCAAAAGATGGCATGGAAGCGATCGCTGAAGTGAAATCCCTCAAACCGGACCTAATCTTACTGGATGTGATGATGCCGCAAATCAGCGGATTTGATGTGGCAGCAGTGCTCAAACATGACCCAGAAACGATGGATATCCCCATTATCATTCTCTCGATTATTGAAGACAAACAACGGGGATATCGCTTAGGCATCGATCGCTACTTAACCAAACCCATCGATACCGAAAAACTGTTTGAGAATATCGGGGCCTTACTGTCCAAAGGGGCCTCGAAAAAGAACGTGATCGTCGTCGATGAAGATGCCGGTGCCGTCAAAACCTTAGTCGATGTCCTAGAGGCGAAGGGGTACAGTGTTGTCGAGGCAGCGACGGGTCAAGAGTGCATTGAAAAAGCAATGGCGATCGGACCTGATATGATTATTCTCAATTCTGTGCTATCCGAGCATCACGAAATCGTCAAAACCTTACGATTTGAAAAAGGGCTGGAAAATGTCTTATTTCTCTTGCTAGAGGATGACGGTTCCGGTTCTCTCGGATAACTGCACGGAGGATAATTCTCCGAAAAATTCGGCAATTCAGACGGGATAAAAATACTTTGTCCCGTTTGAATTGCACCTTTTACTGTTTACCCCGATAGGAGGTTATATGGCGAAGAAAATCTTAATTGTGGATGATGAACCCCATATCCGCATTCTCATGGAACAAACCCTAGAAGAACTGGAAGATGAGGGGGTCGAATTGCTCACGGCTATCAATGGAGAAGATGCGCTCAATACCATCAAAGCCGAAAAACCCGAATTAGTTTTTTTGGATGTGATGATGCCGAAAATGAGCGGATTTGAAGTTTGTAATGCGGTTAAAAATGAACTGGGAATCAAAGATGTTTATATTATCATGCTGACGGCCAAAGGTCAAGAGTTTGACAAGCAAAAAGGTAGTGAATCCGGGGCGGATTTGTACATGACAAAGCCATTTGACCCGGATGAAGTGTTGGAAAAATCAATGGAAATTTTAGGGATTGATTAAATATATCATGTTTGCTCGATTACCCAGATTGACCTAACCCCCCAACCCCCTTCCCTACGAGGGAAGGGGGAGAAGAAGTGTTGGAAAAATCAATGGAAATTTTAGGCATTGATTAAATATATCATGTTTGCTCGATTACCCAGATTGACCTAACCCCCCAACCCCCTTCCCTCGTAGGGAAGGGGGAGAAGAAGTGCTGGAAGGGGGAGAAGAAGGATTTGAAATAAACTGGATAAGTTCGATGATTTTTCCCGGGAGTGGGAGCATCTTGCTCCCTGTTACTGCCAAGGATAGTTTACCATGACTGAAAATTTGCCTCAGACTTACATTTATTTACATGGATTTGCATCGAGTCCTGATTCCTTCAAGGCGAATTATCTGCGCGATCGCTTTGCAGAAATCGCCATTCCTCTGAAGATTCCCAATCTCAATCAGGGGGATTTTTCTCATCTGACTTTGACTCGGCAACTGGAACAAGTGGCGAGGGAATTCCCACCAGAACCAGCTACAGTTACCCTGATTGGCTCAAGTTTTGGGGGACTGACTTCTGCCTGGTTAGCGGAACGATATCCGCAGGTCGATCGCCTGGTTTTATTAGCTCCTGCTTTTGAATTCCTGAGTCATTGGATGGCGAGTTTGGGTCTGAAACGGATTGAATTGTGGCAAAAAGAGGGGTATTTTCCGATTTATCATTATGGGGAAAAGCGGGAGATTCCCTTGAGTTATCAATTTATAAATGATGCTCAAGGGTACGTTGAAAATCAGTTGCAGCGACCGTTACCGACTTTGATTTTACATGGGGTGAAAGATGAGGTGATTCCGGTTGAGGCAAGTCGTCGATTTGCTGCTTCTCGTCCTTGGGTGGAGATGGTGGAGTTGGATAGCGATCATGGGTTGGGGAATGTGATGCCGGAGATTTGGGAGGCGATTCAGGGTTTTTGTGGGATTTGATGGGGGTGGGAATGATTTCTCATCTTGATGAGGTACATTCTTTTGGAGTGCGAGCTTTTGGAGTGC
>NZ_JAMXOT010000368.1 GCF_024220515.1 Oscillatoria sp. HE19RPO | reverse complement strand
ACCTCCCAGCATTTTAGAACAGGTCAAAAAAAAAGTGGGAGACCTAGAAGTAGTCAAAGAAATACTAACGGTTCATGAGTTAACAGTAGATAGCACTGAACAGCCCATAGAACGGCCCACTGACAACGAAGAGCAAAAAGGGCGTAATCGGTCAAGCGCTGTAGGTTAACAACCTGTAATTAAGGGGCCTCATAGGTGACCGAGACTGTGAGCATTAGGCAAGCAAGGGCCACTCGGCTATTTTAACCAGATTTTGATGGGGATATAAACGTTCAGCTTCTTTCTGAATTCTCCATTGATTAAACTTATCCCAGTCGCCATTGATATAGGTGCTGCGGAGATTTAACATAGCTTGCGCTCCGGGTATAGTCCACCTCATACCAGTTCGTTCGAGGCGATCTTTCACCAAATGGCGACAAGCCCCTTCAATCACTCCACTCGCTATTGGATAACCCTCAGCTAAATAAATATCATAACGCATTCTCTCTTGATTTTTCTGGAAGTAGCCTATTATCTGCTCCAAAACCTTCATTTTTTGGCCTTTAAATCCTCGGGATTTGGCCCGAGATTGCCAGGACTGGATTACTAACGGGGTCTGACCTTTCAGAATCATCAAAACATAATCTTTAACAAAACTTATGGCATCAGGACTATCCGGTTCACAAAACAGATGAGCAGCCGTCCAAATTCTAGGGGTAACGTGTAATAAATCAAGAACCTCTACTTGATCTGGGGATTTCAAATAGAACTTGGACTGGTTCCATAAAGATTCTTGACCATCCATGATGGTCACCATTTTTTTGGTATTTTGGGAGTTGCGCTCTTGAAGTTGGGTAGCCATCCATTCAAATATTACCGAACTTCCTTTAATCGGGTCCCCCTCATTTTCAAGATTCAAAGCGGCTCTAACTTTTTTATTTTTGGGGTGAGAGCGAGATTGAGAATCCCGTTTTTTCTTCACCTTAATCTCCGGCTGCTTAAACAAAGAATCCACGACTTCTTCCGGATGACGTTTGAATGGAGCTATGGTATAAACTGTACCAACTGTAGCCATTTTTTTGCGGTTGGGTTTAGGGCCGCGCGCTGGTTTATGCTCAAGAATCGGTGCCGTATCAGCTTGGACCCGAATGGGAACCCCTTTCCCATCAGCACTGGCCACAATAATACTTTCTTCTTCAACTGACAGGCCAATTGTTTCACTCTCCCAAAAAGATGAAACTTCAGCCCCCATAAACCGAGTGGTGCGCTCTAAACTATCTGTAGAGAGTCCCCAGCCTAAAATTTTTTCCAAGGTTTCATTAACCTGAGCGTAAGAATTTTCTACGGCTAAAGATTGATTCCAGTCTTGTAAAAGGTAGGAAAATTTACCCCGGGGTAACTGTAAACGATTATCCGTGGGGACAAATTCTATTTTTTGCCCAACTCTTGTTCCATATACTGTACGTTCTAATTGAAAGGTTCCAAATATAGAGACGTATTCCCGCTTATGTGTTTTTTCTAAGCGGCGAACAACTCGGCCATTAGGTAAGGTGACAGTTTCTCCCAAGTCTCCTACTCCGGTCATCGCAAAAAACATCTCAAGGGTTCTGTGTCCTATTTGTAACATCCGTGACCACAGGCCTTGTTCTACTTCGTGAACGGCTAACCCTGATGTCGTGGCTCCTTGAATATATCCGTATAGCTCTTCAAGATATTGTTTTAAGCCATCCATCTGGACAAACGTCGCGGATTGTTGTACATTCGTCATTGTTGGTTCTCCATTAGTGTTGAGCTGGTTTTTTGATTTAAAATATCTCATACACTATGGAGAGCCTTCTTGACAAGAGTCAACCCCTTTAATTACAGGTTGTTAACCTACAGCGCTTCACCGCTTACGCCCGAGCAAAAAGAACACTTTTCAGGGAAGAAGAAAACTCATACTCTTAAAAATCAGTTAATTGTTCTCCCAAAAGGTGAAGATATTGTGGATATAAAAATTGGGGAAAAAGGACCAGTTAGTGACATCAAAATATTTAAAGA
>NZ_JAMXOT010000367.1 GCF_024220515.1 Oscillatoria sp. HE19RPO | reverse complement strand
GTTACCGTAGGCAAGTCCTAAGTTATTTTGCGTAGCTGCCCATTGTTCGGGATAGGCGCTGGGGGTATAGACTTTTAAAGCGGCTTCGGAGCAGGAGATCGCCCGCTCTAGGTTCTCCCCTCGCTCTCCCCGGATGCGGTCACCGTAGGCATTTGCCAAGTTATTTTGCGTCATTGCCCAATCTTCGGGATAGGCGCTGGGGGTTCTGACTGTTAAAGCCGCTTCGTAGCAGGCGATCGCCCGCTCTAGGTTCTCCCCTCGCTCTCCCCGGATGCGGTTACGGTAGGCAATTGCCAAGTTATTTTTCGTCATTGCCCAATCTTCGGGATAGGCGCTGGGGGTTCTGACTGTTAAAGCCGCTTCGTAGCAGGCGATCGCCCGCTCTAGGTTCTCCCCTCGCTCTCCCCGGATGCGGTATAAGTAGGCATTTGCCAAGTTATTTTGAATGTTTGCCCAGCTCGTTGCATCATTCTGGTGGTCAAAAACATCGAGGGCTTTGGTGTAGATAGCGATGGCAATTTCTAGATTAACCGCCCGTTGACCGAGGGGAAATTGTGCGACTAAATTGGCAAAACTAAACAGAGTAGCAATGTTATTGCTTGTGGCAATGGCGGGAATAAGGGCAATCAAATCCTGATTCAGTTTGGCTTGCTGACTGGCAAGAAAGGGATACACAACGGAGGGATTAACATCACTTTCCCTCGTCAAGCGCAGGCCTTCTTGCAAAAAGGCTTCGTATTCTGCGGGTATTGTCTCGTTTTGGGATGGTTGCGCTGCCTCCTGCCCTAAAAATTTCCTCAACTGTTGCGCCAAATTTCGCAGAAACGCCGCCTGATTCTCCTCTCCCTGTTCCTGCAACTGTGCTGCCACCAACTCGCACATCTGCACCAACCCCTCATCCACCAACTCCAGGGATTGGTTGAGGATTTGCGGTTCTTCCCCACTCGGACAGGTGAGGAGTTGTTGAATCAGGGAGAGATAAGACTGCACTCGTTGTTCATTCATTGCCGCACGGATAGAGACAGCACGCCCATTTTAACCTGTCCTTGCCACTGAGGAAACCAAATTTTCTGCTCGTGAGCTTGTGCTCGTGACGCGGCAGAGCCACGTCACGAGTAAATCTACCCTATGTAGGGGCGATTCGGGAATCGCCCGTGACTCCATACAGGCGATTCCCGA
>NZ_JAMXOT010000366.1 GCF_024220515.1 Oscillatoria sp. HE19RPO | reverse complement strand
AGTCGTTCTCTTCAGTTCGTAGTAACGACTTCAGTCGTTCTCTTCAGTTCGTAGTAACGACTTCAGTCGTTCTCTTCAGTTCGTAGTAACGACTTCAGTCGTTCTCTTCAGTTCGTAGTAACGACTTCAGTCGTTCTCTTACAAAATACCCGGTTGATCCCCCCAACCCCCCTTAAAAAGGGGGGCTTTTTAGAATGTTGCCAGATGTCTAGTCGTTCTCTTCGTTTGTAGTAACGACTTCAGTCGTTTTCGGCACAAGAATCCCGCAAATTGCAAACTATCAAACCCGATAATCATGATTCATCGGGTACAAACAGCTAACCGTTGAGGACCGATCGCCTGAAAATCGTCCTGAGTTAATCCCCAGACTTTGCACTCAAAACTGGCATTAACGCGCTTGCCACTTTTTCGCACGATCGCCCAGTTACAATGGGGTAAAACTTGGTCTAAAAAGGTGTCCGCACTCTTGAGAGAGGGAAAGCCAAAATAGTCTACCCAGGGTTGTCCGTCCGCGAGTAGAGACACCTGGCGATCGCCTCTTTCCACCGTTTCCCAGTGGGCGGTTTTAGGACAGGACTGTAACAGATTGTGCCAAGCCTCTAAAACTTGCATGAGTTCGTCTTTTTTGAGAGTTCTCCAAGATTGGGGAATGCCCAAAATTTTTCCAATGACTCCCGGCGAAAATACGGTCCCTTTTTGACGGCGATGGATGAGTGCTATCTGGTGGATCAACTGTTCTTTGCTCAGAGTGATAGCCATAATAGTTCAGGGGTGGAGTTCATCTTATCCCTGTCCTTATTTTAGCATAAAAATCCTGGATATTCCCAGATTAAACCTGAGAAGACATTAGGGTTTGATGTAAATAGATGACCCTTGATTTTCATCATCCGTCCCGAAAATTTTGCCTCCAGAAAGGCCCGATAAAAATTCTAAGGCTTCTATTTTATGACCATTAACGCGATAGAGAGGAACCAGAGAATCTGCGGGACGAAATTCCACCTGTTCGCCGTTCATTGAGAACAGACCAGCGGCATAAACTGCCGAATCAAAAGGTCCATCATCTCCGGGGTCGCGAGTGGAAGTGATATAGAGAATTCCAGCATTATTAACTTTTAGGTCACTGATATGACGAACATCTTCCTCCGGCCAAGGAACGGTCATCAAAGCCGACCCTTCGGGAGAGATTTGATACTCATTCGAGTCAAACCAGCCCCAATAGAGTACCCCTGGATCATCGGGACTCCCTCGATGACCCCAAACTCCAAGCAATTGACCGTCAATGAGGTGTAAATCGAAGCCTTCTAAATTAGTATTTTCCGGCAAATCGGGAAGAGAAAAAATGTGGACCAGTTGAATCGTGCCGGTGGAATCGAGGGTGAAATGATAGACTCGTCCGAAACTGGTGACGGCCATAAAAGCGGAGTCGTCACTGTCTGGAACCCGGGCGATCGCCTCTAAATCGACTGGCCATTCTGCACCCTCAGGCCACTGTAGGGGTAAATAATTTAAAGAATCTTGTCCCTGAACTGTTAGAATAGCGATCCGACCGTCTCCCTCGGTTTTATTGTCATGAACAATCACAAAACAAGTAGCTGGGGGACATCCCATCTCATCCAGAGAGTTTTCAACTAAGGCGATACCACTAATGCCAAAAAGAATGCCCGTTTTAACGGGACGCCACTGCGCCGAGGCGGACAGCAGCGCGATTAAAAAAATTAGAACTGTGGTGGCAGCAGCGAGAAAGAAGGGTGGAACTTTACGCATTTTAAACCTCTCCAACGATAGTATCTCCCGTGACGGGTGGTTAGGATGAAGGCGATCGCCGATTGCAACCGAGGAAAATCCCAGAGTTGGGTCTCTCTCGGGTGGGATGAACAACCGGAGATAGTGGCATCCTAGGCAAAATTGACCGCCTCAGGGGATTGAGCTTTGAGGGACTAGACTCTATAAACAGACCGAGAGTTCTGATTGGAGAACCCTCAACCTGAGAACCCGAGGGCAGAAAGGTACCTCCGGAGTAATACAATATCACTAGAGAATCAAGAGATTAGACCTCAATTTTTATCAGCCTTCCCAAACAACCCAGGATCAGTCAAGATAAACCATGCGATTGAGGAAGACACTGCGCCGAATTATTAAATGCCTTTAATTTATGCTTGAAAGTACCGCCTTTTCTGTACAGTTAGCCATTGACCGTCATCCGTTAACCGTCACGCCAGATACTCCAGTGAGCGCGGCGATCGTGCTGATGAGCCAGGTAAAATCGAGCTGCGCGATCGTGGTAGAAGCCGATAAAATCCTGGGTATATTTACGGAACGGGATGTGGTGAAATTGACGGCACGCAGTGGCGATCGTGAACAAGACTCATTTACCAAAGCGTTTAGTAAACAACCGATTTCTGCATTAATGACCCCTAGGCCGTTTATCCTCCAGGAGGAGCATCTTCCGAATCTCGTCACCCTTCTGGAGTTGTTGCGGCAGAAACAGATTCGCCATTTGCCCATCGTGGATCCTGATGAGAAATTACTAGGGACGATTACCTACCAGAGCATTCGAGAAATTATCCAACCGGCAGACTGGATGCGCTTGAGACGAGTGGTGGAAGTGATGAACCCCAACGTGATTACAGCATCACCGTCGGCATCGGTGTTGGAATTAGCCACCTTGATGAGCATCCATCGGGTCAGTTGCGTGGCGATCGCCCAGAATCGCTACAGCGATGACGCAATGCAGACCCTAGAACTGCAACCGATGCCAATCCCCATCGGCATCGTCACGGAACGGGATATTCTCCAGCTACAGGCATTAGAACTCAACCTCAGAACACTCACCGCTGCCGAAGTGATGAGTTCGCCCCTGCTGCTGGTGCAACCGACGGATTGCCTATGGACAGCGCATCAGTTAATGCGGGAGTATCGAGTCCGACGATTGGTCGTTGCCGATCCGGGGGATTCGTTACAGGGAATCATCACTCAAACCAGTTTACTCCAAGGATTTACACCGATTGAAATGGATGCCGCGATCGCCGCCTTGCAAGGATTAGTCGAAGAACGCACCACCGAACTCCAACAGGCGAATGAACAATTGCGACGGGAAATTTTAGAACGCCAACATACCGAAGCGGCCCTGCGCCTGTCCCAAGCGCGTTTAGCGGGAATTCTCGATAGTGCCGATGATGCGATTATTTCCATTGACGCAACCCAACGGATTCAACTCTTTAACCAGGGGGCCGAAAAAATTTTTGGTTACAGTGCAGCAGAGGTGATGGGACAATCCCTCGATCTGCTGTTACCGGAAAATCTGCGTCTGAAGCATCGCCAGTATATTCAACAGTTCGGCTACACCCCAGAAGTATCCCGGACAATGGGGACGCGATCGCAAGTCTTTGGACGCCGCAAAGATGGCAGCCAATTTCCCGCCGAAGCCTCTATTTCCAAGCTCGAAGTCGGTTCAGAACGACTGTTTACCGTCATTTTACGGGATATTACCAGCCGAGTGGTGGCCCAAGAAGCCCTGCAATTGCAACTGGAACGGGAACGAGTCATGTCTGCCATGCGCGATCGCATTCGTTCTTCTCTCAATCTCCAAGAAATTCTCAACACCACCGTTGCCGAAGTTCGACAATTTTTAAATACCGATCGCGTGATTATTTATCGCTTTCACCCCGATTGGAGTGGTAAAGTTGTCGTCGAATCCTGTGGCGATCAGGCCCGAGAAATCCTCAACCTCACGATTCTCGACCCCTGCTTTCGCGAAAGTCAGGCTGCACTCTATAAAAAAGGGCGTCTCAAAGCCACTGCTGATATTTATACTGAACCCCTTAGTCCCTGTCATCGCAATTTATTAACCCAGTTTCAAGTTAAAGCCAATTTAGTCGTCCCGATTTTATTAAATGAAGATTTTCAGTCCAACTCTGAGGAGGACAGGGTGGAACATTCCGGCGGGGATAACAACCAACTCTGGGGATTGCTGATTGCTCATCACTGCCAAGGTCCCAGGCAGTGGCAGAATTGGGAAACCGAATTCCTGCGAGAATTAGCCACTCAAGTGGCGATCGCCATCCAACAATCCACCCTCTTTGAACAATTGCAAGCCGCTAATCAAGAATTACACCGCATTGCCTCTCTCGATGGCTTAACTCAAGTCCCCAACCGTCGTTGTTTTGATGAATTCCTCAATCACGAGTGGCGACGAGGGGACCAAACTTCCCTTTCCCTCATTTTGTGCGATATCGACTATTTCAAACCCTATAACGATACCTACGGACATCAAGCCGGTGACGAGTGTCTGCAACGGGTAGCCACAGCCCTGCGTCAATGTATCAACCCCAAACTCGAACTGATTGCCCGGTATGGGGGAGAAGAATTTGCCGCAGTTTTGCCCAATACGGACCTAAAAAATGCCTTAGAACTCGCGGAACGACTGAGGAGACAAGTGTCTGGATTACAGATTCCCCATGCTCAATCTCAAGTGAGTCCTTACATCACTATGAGTTTAGGCGTAGCAACTCTCACCCCCAGTTCTGAAACCTCTCCCACTCAACTGATTGCCAATGCTGACGAAGCCCTCTATGTCGCCAAAGCCGGAGGACGCAATCGAGTCGTTTGCGCTTAATCTTTGCGCTTAATCAGGGATGTTCTTGCTCAAAGCGCACCCCCCACTCGTGCATCGTCTCCAGAATCGGTCGCAGAGTCATCCCAAATTCAGTTAAAGAATACTCCACTTTGGGCGGAACCTGGGCATAAACCATCCGGTTAATAATCCCATCCCGTTCCAATTCCCGCAATTGCTGAGTCAGCATTTTTTGAGTAATTCCCGCTAAAGCCCGATGCAGTTCTCCAAACCGTTTCACTCCAGAAAATAGCTCCTGCAAAATCAACACTTTCCATCGTCCACCAATAATGGCTAAAGTGGTTTCCACCGGACATCCTACTTGTTTTTTGCTATCTGATTTGGCTTCCATTGTTACCTTTTGGGTACTAACCCACTTAAAAGTGCATACTTTACAAATTAACTTTATCTATTCTAAAGTAAGTAATAACTAAAGCATCAAAATTCCATAAAACCTGTCGCGATCGCATTGGAGGAACCCATGTTAACCCTACGCAAAGCAGAAGAACGGGGACAAGGCAATTATGGCTGGCTCAAAACCTCCTATAGCTTTTCCTTTGCCAACTATTACGACCCTCAGTACATGGGATTTCGTGCCCTGCGGGTGATTAACCAGGACTGGGTGAGTGGTGGGGGCGGTTTTCCCACCCATTCTCACCGCGATATGGAAATCGTCACCTATATACTCCAAGGGGCGTTAGAACATAAAGATAGCATGGGAAACAGTTCCGTCATTCTTCCGGGGGAAGTGCAGCGGATGAGTGCGGGAACGGGAGTCGCTCATAGTGAGTTTAATCCTTCTCCAACCGAATCGGTGCATCTGCTGCAAATTTGGATGTTACCCGGTCAACAAGGACTCCCCCCCTCCTATGAACAAAAGCACTATTCCGAGGCAGAAAAACGCGGTAAATTGCGGTTAATCGGGTCCTCAGACGGGCGGGAGGGTTCTGTCACCATTCATCAGGATTTGAATCTGTATGCCACCATCCTGCATCAGGGCGATCGCGTGGTGTATGACATTCCCCCCAACCGTCATGCTTGGATACAAGTCGCCCGGGGAACTCTCACCCTCAATGACCTACCCTTGAAAACTGGGGATGGAGTTGCCTGTTCTGCACCGGAAACCCTTACCCTAGTGGGGTCTGAGGAAGAAGCTGAAGTGCTGTTGTTTGATTTAGCTTAAGCAGCGGTAGGACTTACGCAATCTGTAACCTTGAACCCCAACTGTAGAGGCGATTCGGGAATCGCCTCTACATTTTAGGTAGATTCTTAAAATATGCGTAAGTCCTGAGCGGTTTACCGGACTGGAGGCAGAGCCTCCGGGAGAGCATGACTGGGTAGAACCCAGTCACGAGGACAAGTATCCAACCGTTCAACTGAAAGGAAGGTATCTGTAGGGGCGCAATGCTTGCGCCCCAGGGCGCAAGCATTGCGC
>NZ_JAMXOT010000037.1 GCF_024220515.1 Oscillatoria sp. HE19RPO | reverse complement strand
CCCCTACAGTGACGGGGCTACTCCGTTGATCTACGAACGAACGTTGTGGAGATTTTATTTTTTGGAGTTCCCTTAGATCAGCTAGGACAAGAAACCGGGTTTCTTAACCGAATCTGTTGCTAATCACCAACATTTGGGTTAAGAAACCCGGTTTCTTGTCCCGTGACTGTACCCCCGGACTAGGCTCCCGATAATAGAATCAACCCCCAGTTTCTTGACAAAATTACGCAGATTGGTTACAGCTTGAACGATAACAAGGCGGAATATTTCTCTTTAAGCCCAGCTTGACCCGCCCAGGGCAGTATAGTCACCTCTTGAAGACTCCCATTCCCTGTCCCATTCCCTTTAACTGACTGCAATTATGAAGAAACGCTGGATTTCACCGATCATCCTATTTCTACTGGCCCTGCCGATCGCCGCAGTCGCCCAAGAAGCTCAAGAGGCTGCACCCACCGGCTTCCTCCCCACCCTCGATGCCGTCTTCACGCAAGTGGTGGCTTGGATGTCTGCCGTCCTGTTTTTCGATTTTGGCCTAGGCATCCCCCTCATTGTCGTCTGGTTGATTAGCGGTGCGGTTTATTTCACCATTCGCATGGGCTTTATCAACTTCCGCGCCTTGAAACACGCCTTTTTCGTGATCCAAGGTCACTATGACGACCCTGCCGAAGCTGGAGAGGTCAGCCATTTCCAAGCCCTGGCTGCGGCCCTATCCGCTACGGTGGGACTCGGGAATATTGCCGGGGTGGCGATCGCCGTTTCCATCGGAGGACCCGGGGCCATGTTCTGGATGACCGTTGCCGCCTTATTCGGCATGACGAGCAAGTTTGTTGAATGCACCCTCGCCCAAAAATATCGCATTGTCCTGCCCGATGGTCGGATTGCCGGGGGCCCCATGTACTATCTCTCTCGGGGTTTAGCGGAAAAAGGCATGGGTCAATTTGGCAATATCATGGCGAGTTTGTTTGCCATCCTCTGTATTGGGGCCGCCTTCGGTGGGGGCAATATGTTCCAAGCGAATCAATCCTTTGTCGCCGTTTCCGGTCTATTCCCGGCGCTACCCAACTGGCTGTACGGAATCGCTTTAGCCTTCCTGGTGTCCCTCGTCATTATTGGGGGGATTCAGCGGATCGGGAACGTCGCCGGTGCCTTGGTTCCGGCGATGTGTACCATTTATGTGGCAGCATCTTTGTGGATTATTCTGATGAATCTGCCTCAGATTCCCGCTGCCTTTGCCCAAATTTTTACCGAAGCGTTTGTCCCCCAAGCAGCTTATGGGGGATTTATTGGCGTATTGGTCCAGGGGTTCCGGCGATCGGCATTCTCCAATGAAGCCGGGCTCGGTTCAGCGGCGATCGCCCATGCTGCCGCCCGAACTGAAGAACCCGTCCGAGAAGGCATTGTCGCCCTCCTCGAACCCTTTATCGATACAGTAATTATCTGTAACATGACCGCCTTAGTCGTCATTATCACCGGAGAATATGCCAACCCCAACACAGCGCCTGGGGTAGAAACCACCGCTGCCGCATTTGCTTCCGTGATCAGTTGGTTCCCCACTGTCCTCACTTTGGCCGTCTTTCTGTTTGCCTTCTCCACCATGATTTCCTGGAGTTACTACGGTGAACGCTCCTGGACCTACTTGTTTGGCGAAAGCAGCATGATTATCTACCGCGTGATTTATGTCGTTTGCGTCTTCCTCGGGACCGTCATCAACCTCGGTGCCATCCTCGATTTCTCCGATATGATGTTCTTTGCAATGGCCTTTCCCAATATGTTGGGCGGGTTCCTCCTGGCAGACAAAGTTCGGGCCGATCTCGACAGTTATATGCTCCGTCTCAACAGTGGCGAAATGCCAGTTTACAAGTAGTAAACTCTGTGACTAACTGATCGGGCTGGGGTGAGGTTTAGCGTTGATTGCTTGACTCATCCTCTACCCAGCCTCTTGCTCACCCTCGTTACTTCTGTTTGAGAACAATTAAGGTGAGGTCATCATAAATCTTCTGCCCGCCAATATGTCGCCGGACATCCTCAATCACAGCTTGACAAATTTCCCGCGCATTACCCTGTAAATGATGGCGAATTGATGCAATCATCGGCTCAAGACCATACTGTACCAAATTGCTATCCACCGCCTCTGTAATTCCATCGGTGTACAACACCACCACATCCCCAGAATTTAACTCAATCTCCGTGGTACTCACAAAATCCGCAATCTCATCAATGAGACCTATTGGAAATCCTAAATCAACGGTATCAATACACTCTACGCTTCCATCGGCACGCATGACGATCGCCTCTTCATGCTGCCCACTTAAGGTTAATTTGCCTTGATGATAATCCAGCAGCGCCAGAGTCATATTTTTATCAGCATTGATGCGCTGGACATTTTTATAAATCGTGCGGTTGATGACATCTAAAAATTGTACCGGGTCCGTAAAATCTCCTTCCAGTAACGTCCGGACCGCCGTTTGAGCCATCATCATCACCACCCCACTTTGCAACCCATGTCCCGTCACATCCCCGATCGCAATTTTGGTGCGCTCCCCACTTTTGATCACATCATAGTAATCCCCCCCCACTTCATCTGCCGGTTCCATAAATCCAGCAATATCTAAACCCTCAATCGCATCCAATTCTGATTGGCTAGGTAAGAGCATTTTTTGCAGTTGCCGCGTCACATCTAACTCCGCCCCCATCCGGATATTTTCCGCTTTTAACCGCTCATTCAGAATCGTAATTTCTGCATTGGCATTGGCTAATTGGGCAGTTCGGTCCTTGACTTTCTCTTCCAAGGTTTGATACAAGCGGGCATTTTCAATAGAAATTGCTACCTGGCCCGATAACAACTGTAACACTTCCACTCGTTCCGGGGTAAAGGCTCCCGTGGTGCTATTATTTTCTAAATAAACAATACTGACGAGTTTACCTCTATCAATTAGGGGGACGCATAGAATTGACTTGGGTTGAGCCTGTTGGATATAAGCATCGCTGGTAAAATTGCCATTGCGCGTGGCATCATTTAATACCACGGTTTCTTGAGTTCGGGCTACATAATTGACAATCGATTCGGAAAGGGTCTGACAGTTGGCTACGGGAATCGATTGCAACACCGTGACCCGCTCATTTTCTATTTCTCCTGCCGCTTCGATGAGCAATTGGCTCTGAATTGATAAAATTAAGTAGCCCCGTTGTGCGCCAGCATTTTCGATGAGAATTTGCATCAAGCTAGAGAGTAATTTCTCCAGCAAAACTTCCCCGGAAATGGCTTGAGAAGCTTTCATTACTGTGGCAATATCGAGGCTAGACCCGGATCCAGTGGTACTGGCGACGGATTTGGTTGTACTGTTTGTGCTGACCCGTTCCCGGGTAATAAAGAACTCGCCATATCGCGTTTCTAAATCCTGAACCTTTGCCGTAGCACCCCAGAGTTGATAAGTGTAGCGAGCTTGCTGCATATAGGCGATGGCAGTCAACTCTTTTTCTTTCCCTTTGGAGAGATAGAATTTGGCGGCGAGTTCATAAGCGATCGCTGCTTCGTGGAGATAGTTATTTTCTTGGGCTAGGATGATGGCTTTATCGTAGTAATTGCTCGCCTGTACATCTTTGCCTTGTACCCGACAGAGTTCCGCCTCTACCAGCCAATATTTATGGGAATTATTTTGCGGAGCATAATGCGCCCATTTTTTAAGTTTTTTCTGGTTGCGGAAAACTTGGCGAATCCAGGAATTTTTCTGCGATCGGGGTGCATCGGATGCCCGGGCTAAACGCGCTAAAGAATCATAAAAACAAACGTGAGAAAGGAGCAGCGTAGCGGGAACGGCATCGATATACGCTTGTGCTAGGTCCGCATTGGCGATCGCCTGCTCAACCTCTCCAAACAGAATGCACAGGATTAATTTATTGAAGTATATCACAAAAATTGTACTCCGGTCTTTGCGACTCTGGAGGATGGGCATCCTCACCTGTTCATCGAAAGCCATTCCGATTAAATGAGAAGGATTTTCAGCTTGACCGAGCAGATTCAGAACAGTTTGATAAAAGATCCGATGCCCGTCCGTCGTTCTTTCCTGTCCTGTTTCCTCGATGACTTGAGCATAGATTTCCATCTCTGACTCCAGTTGAGTCAGTTCAGCGCCAATTAAAACACTATAGTAGCAGTAATGGAACGCAGAATAGGCCGCAAATTCCAAATCTCCCGTTTCCAGCCCGACGGTATAAGCTCCTAACATTGGGTTTAACATCTCTTGCACTGGGTCTTTCCAATGTTTAATAAAGCTATGAACCAGATATTCCGTTCGGGGCTTGTCTTTTTTGGTGTTGAGTTGTTTGAGGAAGTTGAGGGCCAGTTGACCAAATTGATAGCCTGACTCAATATCTCCCAGGCCACAGAGAATCAATCCATAGCAACTATAGGCATAAGCAGATTCTGAAGTATTGCCCCATTTAATCGATAAATTGACCTGTTGAAAAACAGCCAAGGGAAACAATAAAGGGGCGGAAAAGTAGATGGCGGTATTGAGTTTCGATAAAATTCCCATGATGGCTTGAATCTCAGGCTGGGTCATGGGAGGGAGGTCTTGTAAACTGGCGATCGGTCGCCACCCAATCATCAGTTTTGTCCGAATCAGTCCTAATAAAATATCAACGGTTTTAGGCTGCCTCGGTAATTTGATTCCGAATAAGCTCAAGACTTCTAGTCCGATATCCAAGGCTTCATTAAACTTGCTTTGGGATACCCCCGCTTGAATTTTTACCTCATAAACTTTGACCTTATCGAGGACAGTTTTGGCTTGCGCGACTACGGTTTCCACCCATTGATCCATCAAGGCAAAATCGGCTTTGAGATAGGCGACTTCCGTCGCTTCTTCATAGAGGGAAAGGGTCAGGGCATACTGGTCTTGCCAACTCTGGGTTCCTAAGAGTTCTATCCCCACTTGCAAATAATTCAAAGCAGGCTGATAAGCGGTGGAGAGTTTCGCTTTTTTCCCAGCCATCAGGTTTAATTCAGCCAGTTCATTTTTTTGAGCCTGTTCGCTGATTAATTCAACGCCAAAATTGAGTTGATTAACGATATCAAAAATTTTCTCTTCTTGCTTATGTTTCGGCGTATTTTGGAGAATTACATCTCCAATTTTCCGATGAAGATAGGGAATTTGAACCTCGTCAATTAGAGAATAGGCCGCTTGCTGGATTCGGTCATGGCCAAATTTGTATTGTAAAGATTTTCGGTGAGTTTCGATGAAGTCAGGGGTCAAAAATTCTGACTCGGCGATCGTCAAGGAAAATTCTCCTAAATTCCCCAAGGGTATCACCAAATTTTCGGCAACGGCTGATTGCAACTCCGTGACCATTTCTGCTAGAGATTTTTCGCAAATTAACCCGATAATGTTTAAGTCGAACTGGTTGCCAGTACAAGCAGCCAGTTTTAACAGTTCTTGGGTGTCTTGAGGCAGTTTTTGAATTTTATCCACCATCAGTTCTACCACGTTATCCGTGAAGCCCCGGGCTTGAATTTGCTCTAAATCCCACTCCCACCGCAGAGTTTCTAGGTCAAAATCCACCAGTTCTTCGGTGTAGAGAGATTTCAAAAATTCATTCATAAAAAATGGATTTCCGCCGGTTTTGCCTTGAACTAACTCGGCGAGGGGTTGGACTGTTTCTAAGTCACAGTTGAGGGTATCTCCAATCAATTGGGCGATGGTTGCTAAGTTTAAGGGGACCAAAGAAATACGCTGGATGACTGCGCCAGTTTTGGCAATTTCATCTAAGGTTAACATCAGGGGATGGGCGGCAGAAACTTCGTTATCTCGATAGGCCCCGATTAAGAATAATCCCGGCGATCGAGAACCCATCAACAATTGCATCAGCTTAAAAGATGCTCCATCCGCCCATTGCAAATCATCAATAAATAAGGCTAAGGGATGTTCGGGTTGAGTAAATACTTTAATGAAATTCTGAAACACTAAGTTAAACCGATTTTGGGACTCATTTGGCCCCAGTTCCGGAACCTCCGGTTGTTGTCCAATAATTAATTCTATTTCTGGAATCACCTCCACAATCACTTGTCCATTCACTCCCACTGCACCTAACAGGTTGTCCCGCCACTGATTGAGCTGGCTTTCACTTTCTGTCAGCAGTTGTTTGACTAAGCCTTGAAAGGCTCGAACTATCGCACTGTAAGGAATATTTCGCTGATATTGGTCGAATTTCCCCGAAATAAAATAACCCCGTTTTTCCGTAATCGGTTTATAGAGTTCTTGGACTAAGGCCGATTTGCCAATGCCGGAATATCCCGCAATCAGCATCAGTTGACTTTGGATACTACTTTCGGCAAAGGCTGATAATAAACTCTGGATTTCTGACTCTCGGCCATAGAGCTTTTGTGGTAATTGAAATTTATCCGAAACATCGTGACGGGCCAAGGAAAAATTTAATACAATATCTGCATTGTGTTGACGCAGACATTCCTCTAAATCTGCTTTTAATCCATAAGCATTCTGATAGCGGTCTTCCGCTGTTTTTGCCATCAGCTTGAGGATCATGTCTGAAAGGACTGGGGGAATGCTGGCCTCAATATCCGTGGGAGGAATCGGCTGTTTAGCAATGTGATAGTGGACTAATTCCAGGGGGTCGGTCGTTTCAAAAGGTAGTCGGTGGGTGAGCAGTTCGTAGAAGGTCACCCCTAGGGAATAAAAGTCACTGCGGTAGTCAATGCAGCGGTTCATTCGCCCCGTTTGTTCCGGGGAGAGATAGGCGAGAGTGCCTTCTAGGATGTTGGGATTTTTTAGAGTAGTATTTTCTCGGGTTAATTGAGTGGAGATGCCAAAGTCAATGATTTTAACCTGTCCGGTGTTTGGATTAAAAACAATATTGCTCGGGTTAATATCTTTGTGGATAATATTCGCCCCGTGAATTTGTCCTAATCCTTCAGTGATGGCGAGTGCCAGATGCAGAAACTCTTCTAAGGTAAAGCTGCGTTCACTCAGCCAATGTTTTAGGGATTCGCCTCCAAAGTCCTCGACAAACATGGCGAGGGTATTTTGATATTTCTGCAAATCATAAACCTTCACCACCCCCGGGACATTTAGGGATTGGGTAATCTGATATTCGGTGCTATAGCGGGCCAGTTCTTGGGGAGTGGGATAATTTTCTTTGAGAATTTTTAGGATAATCGGTTGAGAATCTACATCCCGGATCCCGCGATAGACAATGGAGTTGGCACTTTCATAGATTTGAGTTTGAATGGTAACGCCCGCAAGAGTCAGCATAGTTAGAATAGGGGGGAGTAAAGAATCAAATTTTGTGGTATTTCGGACTGGTACTAAAGCACCACCCTCGAAGGAATTGATAGTTTAAGTTTAACTTAATCGGTAGACTGCAAGAAGGCCAGTTTTTTCTAGTGTTTCCGGGGAGTAAAAGTTAGAACCCGGATTGTTTCCAAAATTTCCACCAATTAGCAGCAAATTAGTGACAAAAGCCGTGGTGCGATTAAACGGATACTGTACCGATGCTCTAGGAGAGCATATCGGTCGAAGGAAGAGTGGTGCGATCGCCCCACAGCAAACCGGCGAGGGAGAGTCGTAAAAACGCCAGAAGTTAGCGTAATCCAGTAAACCTCCTTTGACACTGTTCAAAATAGATATGTGCCACCCGATCGCCCGGGTTTTGATTCAAGCAATAAGCCAATAACCGGGCTGAACCTAGAAAATCTTCGTCCTCAAATAGGGATAATGCTTCCGTAAATCGGTCTAAGGTGGCTAACTTTCCGGCTTTGATTTCTGGGGAGTCGGCATCAAACACTTCATACACGGTCACCTCTTGCGATTTTCCTTTGACTTGTACGCGATCGATGCGGCGAATGGCATAGCGATCGCGATGAATTAACCGCGAATAAGTTTGGTGCGTAATTAATAACGAAACACCATAATTTTTCGTCAATTTTTCCACCCGGGAGGCTAAATTCACCGCATCGCTAATCACCGTCCCATCCATGCGATTTTCTCCCCCGACGGTTCCTAGCATTAAAGACCCAGTATTAATCCCAATCCCATTTTTAATGGGTGCAAAGCCACAATTAGCCCGATGCTGATTGTAATCAACGAGGCGATGCAGCATAGAGATTCCAGCTTTAACGGCATTATCTGCTTCTCCACTAAAGAGGGCCATAATTGCATCCCCGATATATTTATCAATAAAGCCTGAATGCTCAGAAATTGCCGGTTCCATTCGAGATAAATAGGAATTAATAAATTTAAAGTTTTCTTCCGGAGTCATACTTTCACTCAGGGTCGTAAAGTCGCGAATATCAGAAAACAACACCGACATTTCCACCTGAACTTGGTCCCCTAATTCCACCTCGACAATACTCGCTTTATCTAAAACCTGGAGAAACTGACGGGGAACAAATCGTTCATAAGCTTGATTCAGTTGGGCTAAATGCTTTTCATTATTGCGGACTTCGGAATAAAGTTTGGCATTTTGAATAGAAATCGCCGCTTGTCCTGAGAGCAGCTTTAAAATTTCTACCCGTTCCGGGATGAAGGCTCCAGTGGTGCGATTGTTCTCTAAATAAACAATACTAACCAGCTTGCCGCCATCAATCAGGGGAACACAGAGGATAGATTGAATCTGATTGTTTTGAATATAGGAATCATTGGTAAAATCACCCTCTTGGGTGGCATTATTTAAGACAATGGCTTCTTGAGTTCGGGCCACATAATTCACGATCGCCACCGCAACCCGGTCGGATTCAGTCAGGGGAATTGATTGCAACACGGTGATGCGATCGCCATCAATCGTTCCCTCCGCTTCTATCCTCAACTGTCCCTGATGGGATAAAATCAAACAACCCCGTTGTGCCCCCGCATTCTCAATGGCAATCTTCATTAAACTAGAGAGCAATTTCTCTAAAACAATTTCCCCATAAATCGCCTGGGATGCCTTCATCATTGTTGAGATATCCAGATGAGCCAGTAAGTCTGCTGCACTAGCCGATATCGTTTGTTGCGTATCGGGAATTTTCCGATTTTCTGGAGTGAGGAAGTTATCATATAATTCCTCTAACTGCTTCACCTTAGCCACTGCACCCCAGAGTTGATAAAAATAGTGAGATTCCTGCAAATAGGCTTTAGCAATTAATATTTTTCGTTGGGCAAAATAGAATTTAGCCGCCCGTTCATAAATTAGGGCAGTCTCGGGGGGGCAATCCCGTTTTTGAGCCAACTCAAGGGCGGAGTCATAGCAGGCGGCAGCCTGTTGTTTTTTGCCCAACACTCGATACCGTTCTGCCTCAATTAACTCAAATTTATGGGCATTATTCATCCCAGCAATTCGCGCCCACTTTTTAAGCTTCTTCTGGTTTTCTCTAACTTTTTTGAGAAACATTTTTACGGACACAGGGTCGGATTTTGCTGCAATATCCAACCGAATCAGAGAATCATAAAAACAAAAATAAATCACCACGGGAGAAGCAGTTACTCCATCCAGATAAGCTTCGCAGAGATTAGCCGAGTTCAGTGCCTGTTCTAAATCTCCAAACAGATAACTGAGGACTAATTTATTAAAATAAACATAACAAATAGCCGTTCGGTCATTCCGGCTTTCAAGTTCTGGCAGCATAATTGCTTCATCAAAAGCGGTCCCTTTCAAGGTGCAAGGATTCGCAGATTTTCCCAGTAAGTTCAGCACTCCCTGATGAAAGACTTCTTGTAAATTCAAAACCCGCATCTGTCCCATTTCCTGAATGCAGGTGGCATAGGTGACCATTTGTGATTCCAAGGGGACTAACTCTTGCCCGCTTAAAAAGGCATTGTAGCAATAGTGACAAGCCGCATAAGCGGCATATTCCAAATCTCCATTTTCTAAACCCATTTGGTAGGCATTCAGCAGAGGTTTTAAGACTGAAGGGAGGGGGTCAATCCAATGTTGAATTAAAGCCCCTACCACAAATTCTGTTCTGGCTTTCACATCTCGGGCATTCAGTTGAGAAAGAACCTGGAGGCAGAGTTGACCAAATTGATATCCCGTCTGCAATTGTCCCACGACTCCGCAGAGAATTACCCCATAACTACTATAGGCATAAGCGGATTCTGAACTGTTGCCCCATTTAATGGATAAGGTGACATTTTTAAATACAATCAAGGGAAACATTAAAGGGGCGGCAAAATAGGCAGAGGAGGTGATTTTTCCCAGGATACTCATGGCCGCTTTGGGATAAACATCGGTCATCAAGGGCAGATCTACTAAGCTGGCAACGGGTTTAAATCCGAGGGCTAATTTGGTCTGCAACAGACCCCATAAAACATGGCCGGTGTGAGGATGACTGGGGAGGTTAATCCCCAGGAGTTTCAAGACTTTTAATCCAATGGCGATCGCCTCATTAAATTGACTCTGGGCATTATAAGCCAAGATTTTAACTTCATACACAGCCACCGTATCTAAAACCGTTTGAGCCTGACTCAAAACTGCCTCAATCATTTGGTCCATTAACTCAAAATCTGTATTCAAATAAGCCACTTCTGCGGCCTTTGCATACAGAGATAAGGTTAAAGGATAATGCTGGTGCCAACTGTCCTCTTCTAATAACTCTATCCCTACTTTTAAATAAGTCAAAGCCGGTTGATAAGCAGCCGATAGTTTAGCTTTTTCCCCAGCCATTAAATTTAAATTTGCCCATTTATATTTTTCCTCGGATTCGGTGATTAAGTTTAGGGCAAAATTAAATTGATTCACCATGTCAAAGAGTTTTTCTTCCCGGCGACTGGGGGGAGTATTCTCCAGAAGAATTTGTCCGATATCTCGATGAACCCGAGTTCGTTCGGCGTCCGGAATCAGAAAATAAGCCGCCTGTTGAATGCGATCGTGAACGAACTGATAAATCAGGGCCGGATATTCCTTTCGAGGTAAATAACAGTAGGAATAATCTTCTTCAGTCAGGATTAACTCGATTTCCCCTTGATTTATTTGAGAAATGACTAAATTTTCTGCAACCGCTGCCTTTAAATCTTCTACCGTTTTTTTCAAAGATTGCTGACTGACTAATTCTAAAAGATTTAAGTCAAACTCATTGCCAATACAAGCGGCTAATTTCACTAATAATTGGGTTGATTCGGGTAGCTTTTGAATTTTTCCAGTCATCAGTTCCACTACATTATCTGTAAAATTTCGGGCCTTAATCTGCCCTAAATCCCAGAACCATCCAACCCTATCTATGCCTAGGTTTTTTGGAGAATCAGGGAGAGCAAAATGGGCATCAGGACCCTCAAAAACTTGGGTTTTAAACTGTAGCAGTCCTTCCGTATAAAGAGACTTTAAAAACTCATTCATGAAAAAGGGATTGCCCCCAGTTTTAAACTGGACTAATTCCGCCAGTTCCATCACCGCTGCTGGGGTTGATTTCAGGGTATCGGCAATTAATTGGGCAATGGTCGGTAACTCTAAGGGAGATAAAGAAATTCGCTCAATAATAGCTCCATTTTTAGTCATTTCATCCACCATTAACTCCAGTGGATGACCGGGAGAGACTTCATTATCTCGATAGGCCCCAATTAAAAATAGTCCCGGGACTGCCCCTGCCATCAGTCGTTGAATTAAGTTCAAGGATGCCCCATCTGCCCACTGTAAATCATCAATAAATAAGGCTAAAGGATGTTCCGGTTGCGTAAAGACTTTAATGAATTTTTGGAAGACTAAATTAAACCGATTTTGGGACTCGTTGGGACCGAGGGTGGGGACCGGGGGTTGCTTGCCAATGATTAATTCAATTTCTGGGATGACTTCCACAATGACTTGACCATTGACCCCTAATGCGGTTAATAGTTTCTCCTGCCATTGTTTAAGTTGAGGTTCACTTTCAGTTAAGAGGTGTTTGATTAACTGTTGTAGCGATCGCACCAAAGCACTATAGGGAATATTCCGCTGATATTGGTCAAATTTCCCCGAAATAAAATAGCCCCGATGAGCCGTAATCGGTTTGTAAAGTTCCTGCACTAAAGCTGATTTTCCAATGCCGGAATATCCAGCAATCAGCATCAGTTGACTTTGCCTTCTTGCCCCCTCAAAAGCAGAAATTAAGGCTGCAATTTCTGCTTCTCGGCCATAGAGTTTTTGAGGGAGTTGAAATTTATCGGAAATATCCTGAAGCGCAATCGGGAAGGGAGAAATTTGTCCAGTGTTCTGGAGTTGCTGCCAACAAAATTCTAAATCGGCTTTTAATCCATAAGCACTTTGATACCGTTCTTCTCCGGTTTTTGCCATCAGTTTGAGAATAATTTCCGAGAGAACTGGCGGAATATTATCGATTCCCCGTTCCCAACTTTTCCCTTCTGTAGGAAGGTTTTCCACCAGTAGATGGGGGGGAATGGGCTGTTTGGCAATATGACAGTGGATTAATTCTAAAGGGTCGGTACTTTCAAAGGGTAAGCGGTGGGTCAGCAGTTCATAAAAAGTGACTCCCAAGGAATAAAAGTCACTGCGATAGTCCACACAGCGATTCATTCTGCCGGTTTGTTCCGGAGATAAATAGGCAAGGGTCCCTTCCAGGCCATTGGGATTTTTGAGTGTAGTATTTTCCCGGTTGAATGGGGTAGAAATTCCAAAATCAATAATTTTAATCTGTCCCGTTGTGGGGTTGAAAACCAGATTACCGGGATTGATATCTTTATGAATAATATTGGCAGCGTGAATCTGGGCCAGGGCCTCGGTGGTTTTAATGGCAATTTGCAAAAAATTGGATAAGGTAAATTGGCGATGCTGCATCCAATAGCTTAAAGATTCGCCTCCAAAATCCTCAATCAACATGACGAGGCGATTTTGATATTTTTGCAAATCATAGACTTGAACCACTCCGGATACATTCAGGGATTTAGTAATTTCATATTCCGTGCGATAGCGAATCAGTTGTTGAGGAGTGGGATAATTTTCTTTGAGAAGTTTTAGGATAATAGATTGGTTATCTTGCTCACGAATCCCTCGATATAAGAGGGAGTTAGCACTTTCATAGATTTGCACTTGAACGGCAACACCAGGAAGAGTCAGCATAGTTACAGGGTCGCTAGAAAGCTATGAAATTTGAGAGAATGCCGGGGCGATCGCCAGTCAAACCCCATCAATATCACAACGGGACTAAAATGGGTAAACGGACCATTCCGAACCCACTGTCCCCAATTAGTCCAGTGGGTCCCAGTAAAAAATCGGCTTAAATATCAGTCTTAAGATAGATGCGGCTTAAGCAATAAACTGAACTGAATAAACCCCTCAAATGAAGTTAGGGTCACCCCTGACGCTTTCTCTGAGAAAGAGCAATTCAGATACTGACCCGACTCAGGAGAGGAATATCAACAAACGAGAACCTTAAAATTAAGGACCCTCATGAACCCCAATGAAATTGATAGTTTGAGTTTAATTTTGTCGCCACCTTGAACCCAGGCAAGTGCTTTCTAGGATAGCTTATCTGTTCTCGGAATTTTGAGGCGATCGCCCTTAGAATTTGGGGTAATCATTCCCATTTCCCCGCCACGGATTCTCTGGGGTTTGGACTTCCCGAGTCCTCCTTTTCCCCAGGGGACTCAACTTGACCCCTTTAGGGATGATGCTTCCGTTGAGCGCGATCGCCATAAATCTGCGCCACGCGATCGCCCGGATTCTGCTACACCCAGTCCCCAAACAACTGCGCCGCCTCCAAACACTTCCCGGCATCATACCCAGATAATGCTTCCGTAAATCTCGTTAACGTGCCTAATTTTCGCCCTGTTATTTCCGAGGATTTGGCATCAATTCCCTCATAAACTTTCACCGCTTCCCCTTTTCCTGGTTTGTTAACCACAATGCTAGAAAAGCACGTTCCAAGCTTTGATGGGACTCCCATAAGAGGGGAGTTGCGATCATCATTTCACCCTTTTGGAAGAGGGGAATAAAGCAACAAAAGGGATGGATTTCTAGCAGAACCAGTCGCCCAATTTACTCCGCTTCCCCGGCATGATAGGAACTGCGAACCAGGGGACCCGACTGCACATGAGAAAACCCCATGTCTCGGGCGATCGCTCCTAACTCCTCAAACTCCTCCGGTGTCCAATATTTCTGCACCGGCAAATGCTCCAACGAGGGCCGCATATACTGCCCCAAAGTCAGGCGATCGCAATCCACCGCCCTCAACTGCGCCATCGCCTCAATAATCTCATCCTGGGTTTCCCCATGTCCCAACATCAAACCCGACTTCGTAGGAATCGTGGCATCCAGTTCTTTAACTATCCTCAACACCGCCAAAGAGCGCTCCAACTTCGCCCCTCGACGTACCCGCCCTTGTAACCGGCCCACTGTCTCAATATTATGGTTGTAACAAGCTGGTTTTGCTGCCACAACCGTTGCAATTCTCTCCCGTTGCAACTGTGCCAACTCCGCCCCCTGTCCCCCCCAGAAATCTGCCGTGAGCACCTCTATCTGAGTTTCTGGGGTGCGATCGCGAATTTCATTCATCGTTGCCACAAACCATCCCGCACCGCCATCCGCCAAATCATCTCGCGCCACCGAAGTCAGCACCACATACCGCAACCCCAACAACTGCACCGCCTCTGCCACCTTTTGCGGTTCCTGGGGGTCCAACGGCATCGGCGCATGACCCTTATCCACCTGACAGAACCCACAAGAGCGAGTACAAGTCGGACCCATCAACAAAAACGTCGCCGTCTTATTTCCATAACATTCCCCGCGATTGGGACAACGGCCCTCTTCACAAATCGTATGGATCTGCCGTTGCTTGATAATTCGTTGCACCTCGGACAACTCACTCGCCTTGCCAATACCTCGGCGACGCAACCAGTCCGGCATTGCCTCGATTTCACTCCGCAATGGCGTGGCAGCAGTGGGATTTGGGGGGTTGGGTTGAGCAGACATGGCGTTAAAAGGGTGAAGGGGGTAAAAACTGCTCCATTCCAGCCTAGGACTGAAGCGGAGCGAACCTATTTTACTCTAAGCCTTTGCCCCGGTGGATCTGTAATCCCAGACACCCTTCACAGAGGGAATTGCAATCATGATGAGGTTAGCATAGACCCGGTTCGTGCAAAAAGAGCCAAGAGGGAGATCAACCCGGGCGCAAAGGCCAATACAATCAAGAAAGCTGTCATTTATGGGATCTCTCATGCCCTCCGTCTAGTTTTGGCGCGGGTGCATCAATATCCCCAGGGCAGGCATAATGAAAAAACTCTCTTGTTAGAATTACAGCTTTCACTCACCCCCAGAGGAGTCAGTCGTGGCAAGTCACAAGATCCTAGTTATCGATGATAGTGCAGTGATCCGGCGCATGGTCAGAGATATGCTGCCTGCCGGTAACTTTGAAGTGTTAGAAGCAAAAGACGGCGAACAAGGACTCAAACAGATCCGCGAAGAACGCCCTAATCTGATTATGTTGGACTTCCTATTGCCAAAGGTTAGCGGTTGGGAGGTGTTTCAGCAGTTGGATAAGATCTCCAAAACTGAAGGAAAGATGACTCCACTCGTTCTGATGTCAGGACGCAAGGAGGAAGTTGCGGAAAAAATTGCCGAACCGTTCGAGTATTTTGAGTTTATCGAGAAGCCTTTCGAGAAGAAATCCCTGATTGAAGCGATTAAAACTTCAATGGCAAAGGCTAAAAAATGGCAACCTGCCGGTGCTGCACCCCCTCAAGCCGCCCCTGGTGGAGCGGCTGGAGGAGCCAGTGCCGCTGAAATTAAAGCCCTCAAGCAGCAAATGGCTAAGATGCAGGCTGAAATTAATGCATTAAAGAAACAGATGAGTCAAGTGGTGACCCTGATCAAAACCAAGTTGAAGTAGTCCCTAGGCCCAGGGATGGCGTTAATAAACTCAGTTCAATCCCACCGTCTGGTTTCTGTCGGACTTGACGGGGAATTGGCGTGGGTTGAATGGGGGGTGAATGCCCCCAGGACCTCTGTGGAGAGAGTTGCTGAGGCGATCGCTCTGTTTCCGGTGCGATCGCTCTTATTGCCGATCTCGTCCCTGTGGTCCAGAATTCTGATGTCTGAACTTTTAACAGAGAGTTGACCGAAATGGCTATTGAGTCCCACTTTGCCGATCGCCTCCGGGAAGGAGCACGGCGCTCCCTAGAGTTGATTGACCGCTTTTCAACAGCGCGAGTCCTTGTAATTGGCGATTTGACCCTGGATGAATTTCTCACGGGTCAGGTGGAGCGTATTTCCCGAGAAGCACCTGTCTTAATTCTGCGCCATGAAAGCACCCGCCAAGTCCCCGGAGGGGGAGCCAATGCGGTTTATAATCTGGCAAAAATGGGAGCGAATGTTAAAGTCGCGGGTTTAGTTGGCCAAGATGACCAAGGAAAAGCCCTCTGCCGCATTTTTGAAGCGGCAGGAATCGATACTGGAGGGATTTTCATTGATGGCGATCGGCCTACGGTCACCAAAACCCGGATTTCCGGCCATGCGCGTCAGTCGGTGACTCAGCAGGTGGTTCGGGTCGATCGCAAATCCGATGAGTTACCCAGCTTAGACTTACAGCAACAACTCGCCGACTACATCCGCGCTCAACTCCCCACGGTGGATGCCGTTGTCTGTTCCGACTATGGCGATGGGGTCCTGACTCCACAGGTGATTGAGGCGGCATTACAACATGAACTGACGGTGGTGGATACTCAAACCGCTCTCCATCGCTATGCCGGTGCGACCATTTTTACCCCCAATGTCCCAGAAGCGGAACAAGCGGTGGGATACGCAATTACCACGCCTCAATCGGTCACCCAAGCGTCACGGGACCTGCTAAACCTTACCCAGGCGAAACAAATGCTGATTACCCGAGGGGATGAAGGCATGACCTTATGCGATCGCAGCGGGATGGAACATCATATCCCCCCGTTCAATCGCACTGATGTGTTTGACGTAACCGGTGCCGGGGATACGGTAGTCTCTGCACTCACCCTCGGACTCTGTGCCGGGGGTTCCTACTGGGAGGCGGCAGTTCTCGGCAATTTGGCCGCCAGCATTGTCGTCCGGCAATTTGGTACCGCCACCACCACTCAAGGGGAAATGAAGGAGGCGTTAGCTTTACTGTTGAGTGAGGAGACGGTTTGAGGGAGATGGGGGAGATGGGGAGAATGGGGAGGATGAAAAAATGTTCGTAGTAACGACTTCAGTCGTTTCCGCGTGACTTGGCGTTAGCCAAATCACGCGCTCCTTAAAGAGGCGATCGCTCCAGTTCCCAAACAGGTCCTTAATCCGCTCATGGTAAGTGTCATGGCGGACGCCATGACACGAGAGCAACGACTGAAGTCGTTACTACAAACATTGGACCCATTCTCCCCATCCTCCCCATCTCCCCTATCCTCCCAACATAAGCACAACCAATCAAAGCTCAGGGGAAAGCTCAGAATTCTGGGCCGATCGCCCAGATACTTGCGTAGAAATGTAAAAATATTATTATTTTATTAGCGCTTCCCCTTAACCCGAGACTGAACTCCGGCTCGCCGGATCGTCTCAACAAGGCGATCGCTTGGAGTGACTGGCTTTTACCCGATTCGGCCCTTCCCGATTTCCCGGGATTTTTAGGGACGATGGGGGGCGATCGCTCTCCCCGTTAACCGCATAAGGCTAACAGTTCAGAGAGGTTCTATCGGTGAAATAGTGGCTTTTTCAATGCAATTCGGTACAATAAAAGTGAAAAGCAGTTCGTGATTCAGGTCACAAACATGGTTTTAGCAATATGGAGATTCACAGTCCCCTGACCGGCGCAATCCCTCTGGGAATCGCCCAGGAAACAATCTATAGGGCAGTTTTAAGTCCAAGAAGATTCCAACCGATTCAAGGTAAAGGGTGCAACCTGAGCGTTCAGGTATTCTACAGGGTCTTGCTTAACCAATTGATGTATTTTTTCTAAAGCTGCGGGGTTTTTTCTGTGATTGCTATTTCACCTCGTCCAATAGAGCGTAGCTGGAACACCATTAGCTTTGCTTCCACGCTTTATTTGTGTCCAATCCTAGATCTGCTGTTGGTTGATATTCCTCGCCAATGGCAGGCTGAAATCCGTCTCGGACTTCAGGAAGCGTTAGTCAATGCTGCCAAGCATGGAAACAATTTAGATCCCCGAAAAACTGTGGTAGTGCGATTTAGTGCGATCGCAGATGAATACTGGTGGGCGATCGCGGATCAAGGAAAAGGCTTTGCCTGTGCTTGTCCTTGTCACGTCGAGCCCGAGGAACATTTGCCTCATGATGAAGGAGAATGCGGCAGAGGGCTTTTTATTTTACACCAAATTTTTGATCAAGTAAATTGGGACGATAACAGCCGAGAACTCAAATTATGTAAACAATTTAATCAGTCCTCACGATTACCGAGACTTCGATAAGCGATCGCCCTGGTCACCGGATCCCGAAATCCCGGGTGGCTCATTTTTGAAACTTGACCCAAACCAGGGAAAAATGCTCCCGTAAGGTCCTTGGTGTAGGGACTATTGACTAGAAGATTTAGAAGACCGATCGCCATGAGTTGGACAGGGAGGAGCGCTAATCGAGCGGTCAATCCACCCCACAGCTTGGTGCAGTCGTAACAGTGCTTCCTCGGGGTTTTCCTTGAGCAAAAACACTAAAGCGGCAGCCGCCTGTTCTTTGGCACGAACTGAACGGTTAGACTTCAAGCGATGCCAATCGGTTTCGGTTAAAGTCAGGCGTTCGGCGAGGACCTGCGCGAGCTCTAGGGTACTAAACTCTTGTAACTTGTCCGAAAGCGGACTGTGCAATCCCATCGTCCGGTTGCCGTGGGTTGGAGTGGGGTTAGCCATTGTACAAATCCCATCAATTCAATGGGGGCGAGTTTCTGGTGCGCACTCAGGAATAGATGAGCGCATCAATTCAATCTACCCTATTTTAGGGGCAGGATGTCTTGAATGGAAAAAGAGTAGAAGTAGCATATCATATTTATGGAATCCTGCACGGTGAGCTTGTAAAATTATCTATTTTTATTCCTAACAGTCTCGAATGACATTACCATCTGACCCATCCGACCCCTCAGACTCTGAGCGATCGGGGGAATTGTCCAGCGATCGCGCCGTCAATCGTGAGGGTCCCTCCGGACCAGACAGCAACCCCTTGGGAGAAATTGAGCGCGAGATCCAAGAAACCGAGCGATCGCTCAACCACCTCAAAGAGCGCATCGCGCAAGTCCAGCGCGATCGCCAGCGCCAACGAGAACTCCAAAACCGCCGAGATGACATCCGTCGCGAAGTTCGTCAAGCCAAAAACAGTAACCCGTCCCTGATCCCTGAACTCAAACAAGAGTTAAAACAAATCCGGGCTACCCTAGAGGCGATCGAACTCAACCTAGAAAGCGAACTCTTCAGTTTTAGCGCCCTCAGAGAACCCTTTTGGCAAGCCCTGCGCTTTGGCGGCATTGGCATCATCATCGGCTGGTTATTAAGAGCCTGGGCCAACTAAACTCAAAAGTACCACCCTCACCCCCCTTCCCTCCGTTAAAATCATTACCATTTCCACCTAAACGCGCAACTCTAACATGAAAAAAAGGATAGTTGAAATTTTGCGAACTGGCGAACCCCAAACATCCGTAACCATTCAGGGGTGGGTCCGCACCAAACGAGAATTAAAAGAATTTACCTTTGTTGAAGTCAATGATGGTTCCTCCCTAGCGAACCTTCAAATCGTTCTCAACCCCGACTTACCCCAATACACCGAAATTCTCAAACAACTCAACACCGGCGCATCCCTAGAAGTCTCCGGCATTCTCGTCGAGTCTCCTGCCAAAGGACAACGGATCGAACTCCACGCCTCCGAGGTTAAACTTTATGGCGAATCTGACCCAGAAACCTACCCCCTCCAGAAAAAGCGCCACTCGTTTGAGTTTTTGCGGACCATCGGACATTTACGCGGACGCACCAATACCTTTGGTGCCGTCTTTCGCGTCCGCAACGCTGCTGCTACTGCCATTCACCAATTCTTCCAAGAACGCGGGTTTCTCTGGGTTCATACCCCCATTATGACCGCTAGTGACTGTGAAGGTGCCGGGGAAATGTTAGCCGTCACCAGTTTAAATCTTCAGGACATTCCCCGGTTAGAAAATAGCAATCAAGTGGACTATGGAAAAGACTTTTTCGGCAAACCGGCTTACCTAACGGTCAGTGGTCAATTAGAAGCCGAAGTCATGGCAATGGCATTGAGCGATGTTTATACCTTTGGTCCAACCTTTCGGGCGGAAAATTCCAACACTTCCCGACACCTCGCTGAGTTTTGGATGGTCGAACCGGAAATGGCCTTTTGTGACCTAACCGGAGATATGGATTTAGCCGAAGCATTCTTAAAATATATCTTTAAGTTTGTGTTGGAAAAATGCCCGGAAGATATGGAATTTTTCAACCAACGCATCGATAAAACGGTGCTAGAAACGGCCAATAATATCATTGATAATCAGTTTGAGCGGGTGACCTATACCGAAGCGGTTGCCCTGTTGAAAAAAGCCGATAAAAAGTTTGAGTTTCCCGTAGAGTGGGGACTAGATTTACAGTCGGAACATGAACGTTATCTGGCGGAAGAGTTATTTAAAAAACCGGCGATCGTCACCGATTATCCCGTAGAAATCAAAGCCTTCTACATGAGGCTAAATGATGACAACAAGACAGTAGCGGCGATGGACATCCTCGCCCCCAAAATTGGGGAAATCATCGGCGGTTCCCAACGGGAAGAACGTCTGGATATTCTCCAACGCAGGTTAGAACAGCAAGGACTCAGTATTGAGGATTATTGGTGGTATTTAGATTTACGCCGCTACGGGAGCGTTCCTCATGCCGGGTTCGGTTTAGGATTCGAGCGCTTAGTCCAATTTATGACCGGGATGAGCAACATCCGGGATGTGATTCCCTTCCCCCGTGCACCCCTGAGCATCGATTTTTAAGGTGGGAAAAAACCGGGTTTCTGCCTTAAATTGATTGCTTTTTTGGCAGAGATTTTGATAAGAAACCCGGTTTCTAATCTTTAGGGTAACTCCGGACTAGGGATTGGAGAAGGTATTAATATTACCGCCTCCAATATGGCGACCGGGAGTTGAATTGGGAACTGAAAACGGCTGAATCTGTTGAATAGGTTGCACTTCTGGGGTGTCTCGGTTGAGATCCAGACCAGAATTTTCCACTTGAGGAGACTGAACCGAGGGGGGATTTACGGGTTGATAGGTCGGGACATTGGTGGGTTGATTCAGGGGGGAGGGACTGGGGAGATTATTGGGTTGATTCCGGGGTTGGACCCCTGGAGAAACAGCAGGAGCGTTGTCCATAGGTTGGTTACTAGGAGACTGATAGATCCCAGAGTTGGGGGTTAGATCCGTGGCAGTTCCGAGGTTGTTGGGTGCTTGGGGAGCAGCGGTGGGTGCAGTGGGAGCCAAGGGAACTTGTTCCCCTCGCGATCGCAATAAATAATCATAGGCATTGGTGGGGTTGGTGGGGTTGGAATTAGGAGCCAAGGGGGTAGCGGGAAGGGGTTGATAGTTGTTCGGATTGTTGGCATCCTCAGAGTAATCCAGGGTATAGTTCGGACTCATTTCTCCCGGCAATCTCGGGGTGATGGGCGGGTTCGGATCCACGGAGGGCTGATTGGAAAGGGATTCCTGGGTTCCGGAGGAATTGGGGCGATTCCCGGGGGTGCTGTTAGGCGTTGGCGTCAGTTGAGGACTGTTGCCGTAGGGACTCGGGGAAGTTAAGGGCGTGCCGTAAGGGTTATTGGGTCCGGGTGGAATGGGGTTGGCGTAGGGATTAGCGCCATTTTGGGGAGTGCCGTTAGGCGTTTGTGCCGGTTGAGGGGTGTTTCCGGAGGAATTCGCTGAAGTTCGGGACCCAGTGTTGGCGGGATTTGGAGTGGCGTTGGGGCGATTTTCAGCAGCACTCTCACGATTGGATTCTCTTTGAGGGGTAGAGTCTCCCCCTTGACTCGCTTCGGGATTGTCAGGGTTGCGATCGCCACTTGTAGAGGTGTTGCGAGAATACAAGCGATCCATTGCCGATTGCAAGGGACTCACTGGCAATCGGGTCAGGTTTGGGGCCTCAAAATTATTAACGCCACCGGAATAGATTCCCAAGCGATTCCCGGGAGGCGGGGGGGTCCCATTGTTGTTTTCCGGAGGCGTAGGCACGCCGAGAATGCTCACCTCGGGTAACGCTTCAGATTCAGATGCGGCATCATCGGATGGGGGTAAAAGCGAGAGTTCTGGCAGCTTGTATAGATCTTCCCAGTTTTGATTGGGGTCTTGGTCACCCTTTACAGCCCCGTTAGCCGATGAGAGAATGGGGATGGGTTGCGATCGCGTTGATCGAGACCTCCGGTTAGAGTTGTTCGGGGTAGGCAGTGGAATGGGCGGTGGCGGTTCCATTTGCTTCAAATCATTGAGCAGCACCGCCGAACTATCAATATCTGCGGCGATCGCACTGTCTTCCGGGGACATTTCCATCCACCCTTCTGGTTGATTCCCCACCTCCAACTCCTCTTCATCCTCTAGGTTCAACAAATAAAATCCTTCGGGGTTGTTGGAGAACTCCCAGATCAACAGGGTTAACAGTCCCAGAATCAGTACGGAACCCCACACGAAGGGTCGCGTGTAATTTCTTAACTTGGCTCGGATTTTGCGGACAGCAGGAGAGGTTGGTTTAGGGTGTGACATAGCTTTTAATGCCGAGCGAATTGACAAGGCAGAGGGATGATCTGATCCAATGTTGCTTATTTTATAGAATACTCGCACTTTAGAGGCGAGGAAATCAGTTCTGGATAAACTTTTTATAAAGATTGCCTACTTTTTATTATAGTCCTTAAATGGATTGATGAGTTCTTATTGATAAGGGTGTTCAGGATTAGTAATCTGAAATCTCAGCCTTAGGGGATTGCAAAATATAAATCCTCCAAACGTTCAACTGAAAGGAAGGTATGTGTAGGGGCGCAATGCTTGCGCCCTCCGGAGGGCGCAAGCATTTACTCCGACATTGACGGGGCTACTCTGTTGATCTACAAACGAACGTTTTGGAGATTTTATTTTTTGGAGTTCCCTTAAGAGCATGAGAGCCACGGCGATCGCCGTGGCTCTATCGGGTCCCTCTACCACCCACCCCAGTTTATCGGGAGGCCCGCACTAACAAAAATCCGCCAATCACTAACCCCAGCGCCATCGGCAACCAAGCGGCCATAAACGGAGAGAGAATCGCCAGTTGACCCAAAGCATTGGCGAGAAAGGCCGTTAAATAATAGCCAAAAATGATAATAATGCTAATCCCAAAACTGGTCGCTTTACTGGCGCGGCGCGGTCCGAGTCCCAAGGTGGACCCGACTAACCCAAACAGAACACAGACAAAGGGCAGGGCATATTTTTGCTGAATTCGCACCTCTAACTCCCGAATATCCTTTTCACTCCCGCCATAGCGAATAATTTCCAGTCGTTCCTTGGCTTGGGCAATGCTCATTTCCCCGTAATCGCGCCCTCGGGAAGCTAAATCTAAAGGAGTGCGAGGAAGTTGGAGCTCTTGATGTTCAAACCGGACAATATTGCGATAGGAACCATCAGGAGCGATTAAATAAATTGTGCCATTAAAAAAATCCCAGCTATTTTCCTTGGGATTCCAAATCGCAGATTCTGATGCAATAATTTGGCTGACTCCAGTCTGGGAACGGTCGAGAATGGTTAAAGTTTTCATCCGTTCCCCATCGAATTCTTCCGCATAAAACAAGCGTTTCATCACCGTGACTCGGTTCCCGTCTTCTTGGGTTACCCGGTCAAATTCCGTGTAAATAATATTCCGGTCCTGAAAAGAGGGTCTCTCTTGATTCAGGGCTCGCTGTAAGGTGATGGTTGCCTCATAGTTGGCTGCCGGAACAATCAGTTCATTAAAGGCAAAGGTCAATCCAGTGACGCAAAAGCTCAGGGCGAGCGCCGGAACGACTAATCGATAGACGCTCACGCCACAACTGCGTAAGGCGACGATTTCGCTATCGGCAGACATCCGCGAATACCCCATCAAGGTGGCGAGTAACACGGACATGGGAAAGGCTAGAACGATAAAATCCGGGAGTTTTAATAGGAAAATTTGGACAGCAATTTCTATCGGCAAGCCTTTTTCCGTGACACGACGAACGAGGTCAAATAAGGTCCCGATCGCCACCCCGACGGAAGAAAATGAGCCGACTCCAAAGAGAAACGGCCCAATTAACTCAAGGGCGATATAGCGATCCATCACCGAGCCTCGCAACAGCCACCAACTGAAGGATTGAAAAGATTTTAATGAATTCGAGATCATGGGAAGTGTGAGGAGGAGTTGGTGCGATGGCAGTTTTTAGCAGCCCGGAGAGGGACTGCATAAACCCTAAATTTGTTTATTAAAATGAGGGAAAATCCCTCGATTATTCTCAGTTGATGAAAGTTAAATCATGTTATTTTAGGGATAAATGGGAATTGACAACCGTAATTGTTAAAGAAAAAAGCACGATTAAACAAAGATTGAGCTAATTTTAAGATAGCGTAAAATTCTCCCCGAGATAATATTGTCGGACCAGAGGATTGGTGGCGAGTTCCTCGGGGGTGCCAAAGGCGAGAATTTGTCCATCCCGCATGATGTAGGCGCGATCGGTGATGGCGAGGGTTTCGCGGACATTGTGATCGGTAATCAGAATCCCCATCTGGCGATCGCGGAGTTTGGCGACGATTTGCTGCATTTCCGACACGGCGATCGGGTCAACCCCAGCAAAGGGTTCATCTAACAGCAAAAAGGTAGGACCCTCTCCTTTCACGGCTAAGGCCCTTGCCATTTCAGTCCGGCGGCGTTCTCCCCCGGAGACATTTTTGCCCTTCGTATGGGCGACAACTTGCAGCCGAAACTCTCGCAACAGGGTATTCAAACGCTGCTGCCACTGCCAAGGCGGGACTTTCGTTTGTTCCAAAACCAGCAAAATGTTATCTTGGACCGTCAGATTGCGAAAAATGCTCGGTTCTTGAGCCAGATAGCCAATTCCCAAGCGAGCGCGGTCTTGGATGGATAACGGGGTAATATCGACGTTATCGAGCCAAATTTTCCCCTGGGTGGGTTTTTCGAGTCCCGTCACCATATAAAAGGTGGTGGTTTTTCCGGCCCCATTGGGACCGAGCAACCCGACAATTTCCCCTTGGGACACCGAAAGGCTCACCCGGTTGACGACGGCACGCTTGCCGTAGGATTTGTGAACATTCTCCAACCATATTTTCACTCGGAACTATCCTCTTGGGACTAAGGGCTAATCTCTACAACCGGAGCAGTGTTTTCCCCGATTGGAGAGAAGGAGTTACCGATAGGGCGATCGCCTGTGAACCACTCCTTCTTAACCATTGTTAACCGTTTAGGAGTCCATCGTCTCCCTTAGAGTCCAGGAGAGGTCCCATCCGGTAGGAAATAAATCGACTCCACTTGTTTGTTTTCTTCCGGAAGGGCAATAAATCGGCCCTCATCCAAAAGATAGGTAATCGTTTCCCCGCGAATGCTGTTGTTATCTTGGATCACATAAGCATTACCACTAAGCACGATGCGTTGCTCGCGGCTAAAAAACTGGGCTTGGGCTGCGGTCCCTTGCATATTTCGCGCAGGATAATTGATGCGGACATTGCCGCGTGCCGTGATAATCCCGGTTCTGGAGTCAGATTCTTGCATATCCGATCGCACTCGCAAGGCACGGTTGTCTTGCTGGGCATTCGGCGTTTGCGGATAACTCGGCATGGCAACAACGCTCGACAAAGCGACTGGCATCATCAATGCCAACCCGAGGCGAAGCAATAAATGTGAGGAACTTAAGCGGACAGAGGGGATCATAGCTGGGTTCTCTGGTATAGGCACGATAAGCACATTCGCAAGAGGATTGCAGATGGAGTTCTGCCATCTTCTATTGGTAGTTTAGCCAATCCTACCAATCCGTAATCCGGATCGCGTCCGAGGGCAACTTCTGTAGCCTCCGTTCTGCTTGATGTTTGACGGTTTCCAGTCTTCCGAAGTTTCGGAAGCCTTGACTAGGAAAAGATTTTACCAAACTTTATCTCCCTCTGGATTAAGGGCCAGAGGCTTTCGGTCTCTTGAGCGGTCATTGGTCATTGGTCATTGGTCATTGGTCATTGGTCATTGGTCATTTGGCATTTAGGGTTGGCAAAAATTATAAAAATGAGATTTATTTACAATACATTGAAAAATATTTATTGCCTTTTTGTTGTGGAAAATATTTTAATTTTCATCAAAAAATAACTTAAAAAAATAAGCAAACTTCTGAAGTGATTTTGCCGGAAAGTTGGGCAAGTTCTTGAAAAGGTAATTATATCACGAGACAAATCCGCAGAAATCCGGGATGAGCAAAGTCCTGTTCAATTTCAGGATTGCCCGGTATTTTGCTGAGAATTTATTAGCTTTACAGAACTGGAATAGCCGCGATTACAGTTGAAATGGAGGAATTCCCTTGGAAGGATTTTTAGACTTAAATACCTTTACCATCTTGGTAAATGAGACGGACTATTTAACGGCTAATCCCGACGTCAAAGTTGCGGTAGAGACGGGGATATTCACCTCGGGATTAGAACATTTTAAACGGCATGGAAAACAGGAAGGCCGTCAACCGATCTCCGGATACAATACCGCTTACTTTTTAACCAACAATGTCGATGCAGTTGTGGCGACTCCTCTGGCGGATTTTATCCTAGCACTGGATGGAGACGATCGCCTTTTTGGATTAGAAGGAAATGACTTTATTAATGGCAATCAAGGAAATGACTTCATCAATGGCAACCCGGGAAATGATACCCTTCATGGGGGACAAGGAAATGATGTGTTGCGAGGGGGTCAGGAAAATGATTTCCTATTTGGAGACTTAGGAGATGATACCCTTTATGGGGATTTGGGTTCGGATACGTTAACGGGTGGCAGTGGCAATAATGTCTTTGCGATCGCCAGGAGAGATGATTTACCCGGTTTTCGGTCCACCGGCAGCGCCAACTTGCCAGAAGCGGACTGGATTATGGATTTTAAAAACAATCTCGATCGCATTTATTTAGACGGTGGACTAGCATTTGAAGACCTGAATATTTTTCAAGGGACAGGTGCTTATGCTAGTCATACTATCATTCAAGATAAAATCACCGCTGACTATTTAGCAATCTTAAATGGGGTCGATTTCACAACCCTAGATTGGAATGATTTTATCTCCCTTTCTCCCCCCACTTCTTCTGATCCAGAGATTGTATTTGCACCCACGCCATCTCCAGGAATCTCTAATCCCGAACCCACACCCACACCGGAACCCACACCCACACCGGAACCCACACCCACACCGGAACCCACACCCACACCAGAACCCACACCCACACCAGAACCCACACCAGGCGCGGTGGGATTTAGTGCACCGATCTTTACGCTCAAAGAAGATGGAACAGCGATCGCCTCTGTCAGCGTTGTTCGGACGGATGGCAGTGATGGCGCAATTAGTACCGATGTGCTCCTCCGCAATGGTACCGCAACTGCACCCGCCGATTACACCAATCAACCCATCACCATCACCTTTGGCGCGGGAGATACGACTCCTAAAACCGTCCCGATTACCATCAGTGATGATAGCGAAGTCGAACCCACAGAAACCCTCAATTTATCCCTAGGAAATCTCTCCGGTGGTGCAGTATTGGGAACTCAAAATACGGCCATTGTGGAAATTCTTGACAATGATAATCCCAATAATTTAGAACTCACCCAGGCAACTTATCTAGGAGGTGCTGGAAATGACGAAGCGAGTGCTGTGCAGATTTCTCCGATTGATCGCGCCATTACTGTGGCGGGGAATTTAAACGCAACAGCGCAACTCCTGCGATTTTCTGAGCGTGGGGATACCCTTCTATCGCAAACGGATTTAGGCGGGACTGTCAAGGATTTAGATATCGATCGCGACAGTGGAGAAATTGTCACCGTCGGGGATTTTGGGATTAAAGTATTTGACAGTACCGGAACGAACCTTGTCTGGTCCCAACCGGGAATGGTGGATCGAGTGGCAGTCGCCAATAATGGTGCGATCGCCACCTTAAACATCGCCACGGATACCGTCACCTTCTGGAGTGGGACTGGCACTTCCCTCGCCTCCACCACCTTAACAGGTCCCGATATTCGTCCCTCGGATATTGCCATTAATCCCCTAAATAATCAGGTTTATGTCACGGGATTTAATCAAGTTTCCACGAACTTGCAAACTCCCTTTATCCGAGGGTTCGATACGAACTTAAATCAGATTTGGAATACCTGGGATTACAGTGAGCGTGAAGTCACATCGCAAAATTTAGGCGCAGATACTCGGGGAGAACGCTTAACCATTGGTGATGATGGCACTCTCTATTTTCTTGGAAAGACTGATGGGGGAAATAACGTTTTTACTCGGGATGGTGATACGATTACCACGAACCTTGGCAGTCGGTTAATTCAGGAGGATGAATATAATAATTTATCCGGCGCTGGTAGTGGTTCATTTACATTTTTTGCTAAAATTGATAGCAATACCGGCGTCATTGACCGGGGTCAATTTATCGCCACTCGCCTGAGTAATGGGAATGCCAATAGTTTCAATCCCAATTCCATCGCTGTCGATGAATCCGGAAATGTTTACATTGGCGGTGCTGCTGCTGCCTCTATTCAAAACCGGAATTTAAAAACCATTAATGGGGATCCGGTGGGGAATTATACCCAGGGTGAAATGGCCGTGTTGGGAGTCTCCGCAGATTTTACCACCCGCCAATTCTGGACGCCGTTAACGGAGTCAGGGGATCTTGATGGGTCATCGGGAACGGTCAATTCTTTTGCTGTGGCAGGCGATCGCGCAGTGATTTTCGGAACAGTTAATAATCCCGGAGTTGCCACCACTTCCAATGCCATCAATCCCAATCCATTAGGGGGAACGGATGCCTATTTAGCAAGTTGGGTGGTCTAAACAATTCCAATACTCATCAGGAATTACAAAGGGAGGGACAAGGCAATATCTTGTCCTTTTT
The DNA here is from genome assembly GCF_024220515.1 of Oscillatoria sp. HE19RPO. GTDB lineage: Bacteria > Cyanobacteriota > Cyanobacteriia > Cyanobacteriales > Laspinemataceae > Laspinema. The sequence continues at coordinate 6,129 of NZ_JAMXOT010000037.1, read as the reverse complement.
TGATGTTTTAAATCAGGTTATAGGGTCAACAAACTGGGTTTATCCGGGTGATTTTATAGCGGGTTTAAATCATGATGACCGGAGAAGGTAAGCGTGGGAGCGTCTCGCTTCCTAGTGCAGCCAGGGAGTGAGACGCTCCCACTCCTACATGAGGAATTACATGAGTATTTTTTTGAGTTATTTAGGGTCACTATGGATAACTTTCACAATTTGAGGAACTTGCAATCTCGCTATTTTATCGGTTTCTGCTACAACATCCGAAGTAAATAACTGCTGCGCGAACTCTGCCACATTGTCAGGACCCGATGCTTGCAAAGCGCGTAAAATTTCTTGGCTTTCCGTGATTAACTTTTCTACATTTATGGTATAATATTCAGGGGAATAATATCCTAAGCGACTCATCCCTTCTCCCAACAAAATTGCTGCACCTCGCCAGTTCAAATTCCCCAAATGATAAAGGGATACGGCAATTTGTAGCACCCCTTGATAAAACTTCTTGTCCGGTTCTACTGCATCCATCCATAAGGCTTCTAAGGTGTCGTGGCAGGCATAAAAATCTTGAGTATTAAACTGGTCTACCGCTTGCCAAAATTCTTCAGGAATCCCATCGGTCATCATATTTAATTCTATAAATTTAACCCGGATTAGAGGCGCTCCAATCTACAAGTTTTCGCAGCATGGAGCGTCTATTGTTGTATTTTATCCCATCAGGCGATCGCTGAACAAGCCCTCCTAACCCAGGTCCCCCATGAAACGTTCCCCCCTATGATTTTGGCTCTTGGCCTGGTAAACTTTCTCTTGAGACGAGAGGAAGGGTTGCCAGAGTGGCGGCAATGCTGTATTTTTAGACAGAAATATCCGAATTTAGGCCACAGGGATGCGATCGCCCTTTCACCAAAGAGCCCTAGAAGTCATTCATCGCTTTCCCGCTTCCGAAGTTGAGTTGTGGGACCTCTTATACCAGTAATCCAAAAATGAATATTGAGCTATCCTTACCCGTCCCCAGCAATTTACCAATCCTCTGGGAATCGAGATATGGAGTGAGGATATCCGTTTTTTTCATCCGGAATTTCGGATCCAGGAAAAGGAAATTCCCACGGGTGGCAGACAGGTGTATGATGCTAATATTCTGGCAACAATGCTCGTTTACGGCATGAAGGAACTACTGACACCCAATGTCCGTGATTTTAAGTGATTTTCCGAAAAGATCACGGTTGGGTGGCCAAAGAAGAGTAAGGGACGCGCACTCCTGTCTGGGTGTGTTTCCGGACTAACTCGTTTTCCAGTAGACCGTATGCATTATCATAAGGAAATACCTGGATTTACCCTTGCTGATTTGGAGAGGTAACGGATGGAACCATTAGAACTAACAGTGGTGGGTGCTACTTGGGCGCTTCAAAAAGTCGCTGAAGGATCACTCGCAAATCTAGGAGAAAAAGTGATTGACCAAGGTACTCGTTTGTGGAAGCTGCTCAAAGATAAATCTCCACAGACAGCAGCAGCCCTAGAAAAACCTTTGGATTATGGTGAAGCTGTGCTTGAGCTAGAAGCTGCGGTAAAGGCTGACCCGGATATTGCTGAAGCTGTGCTTGAAGTAGAAGCTGCGGTAAAGGCGTATCCGGAATGTTATGCTCAAGTTCTTCAAGCTGTTACAGAGGCGAATAAGCCAGGAGTAACTGTCACAGAAAATTGGAAAGGGATAAACATCAAGGGCGGAACACAGACTTTTTCAGGACCTATCAATATATGACTGAATCCGTCCGAACGGGATCGGTCAAAGTTAACTCCCTCTACTGAAATATTCCAGCAGATTCCTCGGCAAGTCAATGACCCAACCCCAGCAAAAGATACTTTTTTAGGTTGGGTTGAGTGGATTTATGAAGAGTCTGAGTATTTAACTCAATTGGAACCTTGCTTCCACGAGGATATCTTGAAGCTTATAAAAAAAGCTAAGGTTTATCCCGAAAGATTTGATTTTCAAGAGCTTGAGATAGAAGTATTTGAATTGGTTGTCAACTATTGTTGTTACCATGTAAACTATCGTCCGGCCCGTTCATCAGAATTTAAAAAATTCAAAACCCCAGAAGATTATTATGATCGAATGACAAAGCTTGTTAATACGGGTAAAAAGCTCAGAACTGGAAGAATAAAATTAAGTGCAATTCTTGGAGATAAAAAAATGTCTAATCTTGTAAAAAAAATGGAGGCGTCTTATGAATGAAAATCAAAGGAGGGAGCAAAAAGAAAAAATAAAAGAATATTTTGACTTTTTGGAAGAATATTATTATGATCAAGAATATAATGATTTAGATAATATTGATTCATTAGAGAGTATCAAAAATAAATTATTAAAAATAGAGCAGGAAAAATCTTCTTTTAATGAATTACTATCTCTTTGTAATGCCCAACTTAATATTCCTCTTTCATTCTCATTTAATGAATTAATTTCCAACCTTTGGTTATCAGTTATTTTGGACCTTAAAAGTGTTTGTAAATTAATTTTTAGTAATTTGGGCTTGAATTATGAAAAGCACAAAAATATCAATTTATTTATATTGGTAGTTTTTTGTATATTCATCCTATCTTTTAGGGGGATAATTAGTTCGATTTTGATAGTGGTTGCTATTCTATATATTGCTTTAAAGATACCTAATGTTATTAAAACAAAAAGAAGATTATATATCCAAGAAGTTACCAATAAAAAACAAGAATATCAAGGTAAAATTTATGAATTAGAGCAAGAGTATGAAAAAGCAAATTTTGAATTAATAAAGATTAGAAAATTAAAGGAAAATATTTCTTATATTAAAGAGTTAGAAAATCAGATTCTCGAATGGATAGAACAAGATGAACAATACTTGATTAACAAAGCCCGAAATGAGTTGCAAATTAAAGATCCAGAAAATCCTGAACCTGGTCAATATAAAGCACAGGAAGAGTTTTTTAAACCAATCGTTTCATTTTGTGGAATACGTTCTCCTTCCCATGAAAATTTTATTATAACCACCAACAGGGAATTAGAACCTGTAATTGAAAAAAACAAAGAATTATGTATTGACACCAATGATTTTTACTCCCTGAAAGGGCTAGACAATAAGTTTAAGTATGGAGTTTATGAGTTTGTGGCCATCTTTTTATTTGAAAATTTTTTATCCTATTATAGATGTTATTGGAATTTTCTTAAAAGAGATGCAGTTGACATAGAAACCTGTGAATATTTATACGATAGTATTGTTTCTATTAAAACACAAGAAAAGTCTTCCTTAAGGCTGAAAAATTCAGACCACCGAAGAAAATATAGAGATTTACTATCTATTACTACTATGGATGGTAATATACTTTATTGCAAGATGGATGATGATAGAACACAAAACATTTACTCTCGGAATCAGAAATCTAAAAACTATATTTCCGATTTAAATCTAGCAGCAGCAAGCATTCGTTATTGGTTAAGAAGGAGAAAGATAAAAACTAATGGAATTCACAAATAAGACTGTACAATTCGGTAAATTAAAGTGATTTATGATAATAATTTTAGTTTTTTAATAACATAATTAGATATTTAATTTTTTAAAAAATTATTATCAAATTTTATCTTCAACCCAATCCGATAGAAATCTATTAGTATTGGTTTTGTAGCGTTTGAGATGTAGCTTTTTTTGAAATTATAGCATTCCCCACGGAATAACAGATTATGAAAGATTCGAGATAGTTACCTCATCATTTCAGTCTAGCTATAAATTATTATTGACATATCAAATAAAAAATGAAAAATTTTAAGTATGGAAGAACTGTTAGAACTCAAAGAGAAACTCCTCAAAGGCGATATTCAAGGGTCTTTAGAACTGGTTGAAGAATTGACAGAAATGGGACGGAAAGACATCATCAAGACCATTCGCAGTTATGCGGTGATTTTACTGATTCATCTGATTAAGCAACAAGTCGAAAATCGGTCTATGCGGTCTTGGGAGGTCTCGATTCGTAATTCAGTTCGGGAAATTCAACGGGAAAATAAGCGGCGGAAAGCTGGGGGTTATTACTTGAGTCGGGAAGAGTTACTAGAAACCGTAGAAGAAGCCTATATTAATGCGATTGATGAAGCCTCTTTAGAAGTGGAAGAAGGGCGTTACGAGGTGCGGGAGTTAGAAGAGAAAGTAAATCGAGCAGAACTTATCGATCGCGCCTTGGGTTTAATGACAGCCGAATCCTAATAAGTCGGCAAATCTACGGACTTTTGCTCGGGGTTGAGAATAGGCGATCGCCTCCTTGGGATACTCAGGCATTACTTTGCGATCAATCCTGAACTCCATGACGTAACGCTCTCCAACTAAAGCGCCTTCCTGAAAGGACTGCTTGGATTGTCGTGGATTGAGGGATAGGGAACCGGATTAGCCCCAATTCGGACTATCCCAGACCTCCATCGCTACGGCTTTGACGATCAAAGCTGCGAGTTTCGCCGTTGATGGAGTAAGCACTTCTACTCTCGGTTAAGGGAATACGACCTAGAGATTGGCACGACTCGGAGCGCACTGCAACTCGACCTGAGTGCAAGGGAGATCCCGAGACTTTTTAAAACAAAACTTATTACGAGCTGGCATTTTTTAAGCGTACAATGAAAATATGAATAAATTATTTAATTTTCCGGGCAGTCATCCTTATTATGGCTTGAGGCAGAATAGGTCTGAGCATTAAATTTTTATATGATTCTGCTGATCCTAGCCAAGCATAAACCACGTTCCAATACAAAAACGTTGAGAGAGCCAAGCCTTTCACAAAAATCGAGGGAGTAAAGAATCCGATGAACGTTAGCGAACTACTTGAACGGTATGAAATGGGTCAGAGGGACTTTTCTGGGGTGGACCTGAGTGGAGCCGATCTCAGCCGATCCAACCTAGTCGGAATAAATCTCAGCCATGCCGTGCTGCGGGGGACCAATTTGAGTCGAGCAACTCTGACTAAAGCTGACTTGAGTAAGGCGGCATTGCAATGGGCGAATCTGAGCTATGCCAAGATGGAAAACGTGAAATTGATGGATGCGGATCTGACAAAAGCAGCGCTTTCCGGTGCCATCTTAGTTAAAGCCAAATTACCGAGAGCCAAACTCAGTGGTGCCAACCTCAATAGCACCAACCTCAGAAGCGCTAATCTGCGGAGTGCAAATTTGGCAGGAGCCAATATGGAATGGGTCAATTTGCGAGCAGCCAATCTGACGGGGAGCAACCTCAGTTGGGCGCTCCTGAATTGTGCCAGACTCAGCGGTGCCATGCTTTATGGTGCGAATTTAAACGGCATTACCCTAGAAGGGGCCTATTTGAATGGGGTGGACTTGAATGGGGTCAATCTCAATGGCATCAATCTCAAGCAAGCCAAATTGAGTAACTCTAATTTAGAGGGTGCGAACCTGATTGCGGCTAATCTGGCTTATGCCACCATGCGATCGGTGAGTTTAATGGGGGCGGACCTCAGTGGAGCCAATTTAACCGGAGCCTCTCTCCAGAAAGCGAACTTAAATTGGGCCTCTTTAAATCGGGCGGAATTGGTGGAAGCGGATCTGAGTAATGCCACCTTGGTGGGAACGAATGTGGAGGGCGCGAATTTTGCCGAGGCGGTTTTACCGGAACTGACCAGGCGCTACTTTTATTTAACCACCGGCGGCAGTTCGAGCTATGAATCCGAGCGAGTCGTGAGTGCTCCGATGAGTTAGTTAACTCTGCTGATTTTAAGGAGTATTCCTGTCAAGGTGATCCATTTAATGATTAAAAATCGGGGTTTCATGTCGGGGTTTGGTTTTCAAATCCCGGCATGAGGGGAGGGTTTGGAGACCAAACCCCTAGGGCGTCGGTTCAGTACCCGGGCTTGACAAAACAACTCAACTATGCATAACTGAAATTGAAGAACCAATTAAATTCAAGCGCTCATTACTCCCTAAAGTCTATGCGTCCTCCTTTGTGGCACCCCCCAGTAGAGCTATCAGATTCAGAACAGGTAATTATTAATCGCATCAAAAAAGCCAAGCTTTTTACTTTTCTTCGCCTGAACCGTCTGTACATATTCGATGATGAGTTTCAAGAAGAACTAAACACCATTTTTAAAGACAGCACAATGGGCTACTGTCCCATCGCACCAGCA
>NZ_JAMXOT010000365.1 GCF_024220515.1 Oscillatoria sp. HE19RPO | reverse complement strand
GGGGAGTGGAATGGGCGGAAGGGATTCCTGATAAAAAGTGATGCCCTTTCGTAAAAAGGACATCACTTAAGTTTACCGTTTTAATTGAACCGTTCTAGCTGAGAAGACTCACCCCTGATTTTATTTACCAAAGGGCGCGCACAGGTTGCTGAATGTTGGAGACCATGTTGCGATCGTCAATGTCGAATTCAATCCGACGACCCGGAGTCATGACAGCTAGAGTACAAACATCCCGATCTACTATGTAGGTGCGGATTCCGCCATCGGGAAGGCGAACCTGTAAGGTGGTGTCTTCACAAGAAACCACATCACCAGCAATCCGGATAGTACGGGCGGTCGTCGTGGTTGTCGGGGCGGTCGTCGTGGTCGTCGAAGTGGTTGTGGTGGTGACGCGATCCTCTGGATTGATGACGGTAACTTGGGTCCCCATCATTCCTGTATCATCTAACATGACCTCGATTTCCATTCCGGGGAGCAACCCGAGACGGTTTCTCTCATCTTCGGAAATCTCCACGACCTGAGTTTCGCCATTGGGAAGACGAATGCTCACTTGATTGTTACGAATGCTTTGAATGGTACCTCGGACCATACTGGGGTTAGCTTGGCTAATAAATTGGCTTTCCCCAACTGGAGCGACTGGCCGAGACAATGCTGGAGCGACCGATACTCCCGAGAGTATCAGGGTCAACATTGTACCTGTTAAGACTTTCATGTTTTTCATCCGCATGACATCCTCACTTCAACACGATTTAATTAACGAGATTTAGATTTTGACCGAGACCTCGCGATCGGATCTACACACCAGTTGTTGCTATGACCGGAACCCTGCCGGTATTATACCCGTCCGGTGCTGGAGCTTTCATCTACCAATAGGTAGATGTTGGCCCCATAGCATCAATGATGCAGATGGGTTTTTTGAGATCCGAGGGATTGAGGCTTGAGTTCAAATTAAGTCAAGCTATAGAATAAAATAATATCAGTTTTTCTGGAAATGTGTAGTCCGGGTTTGTTAGGAATTAAAGATAAAGGAATGGTGCGAGGAGAAGTTCTATTGTTAAAGTTTATGCGCCTTACCGTCAGTGCCGCTGTTTTACTCCTGTCGATGCCATCTCTGGCGTGGGGAACGGGTGTCCCGAGAGAAATATCGGTGGGAAATATCCCAATTCCTGATTTAGAATGGTGGCCGGTTCTAGACCCTGAGTTACCTCCGTTAGGAGAATATTCTAAATTTATTCCCTTTGAGCAGGAACTGTATCCTGAAACAGTGACTGAGGGAGTTCGTTTAGTGATCCGGTTGAGTGAACGTCGCGTTTATGTGTATCGCAACGATCGCGTCTACACCAGTTATCCGATCGCCGTTGGCAAGGAAGGATGGGAAACCCCAACCGGCCAATATGAGGTCATGCAAATGCAACGAAATCCAATCTGGGAGCATCCTTGGACCGGTGAGTTAGTTTATCCAGGGCCTGATAATCCTTTAGGGCCAAGATGGATTGGCTTCTGGACAGACGGAAAGGATTTAATTGGGTTTCATGGTACTCCCCATGAAGAACTGATTGGAGAGGCAGTTTCCCACGGTTGCGTCCGAATGCGAAATCAGGATATTTTGTCGTTATATGCCCAGGTAGACCTGGGAACCCCAGTGACAGTAGAACCGTAATTTCGTCTGAGAAGAATACAGATGAGAAAACGAGTCAAGACTGCTAAACTCTCAAAACTGGGCAGAGGAAGTGCGAAGACGGTCTTTTCGCACTTCCTCTCGGTTTAATTAGAGTTAAATTCCAACCTGGATGGACCCCTGGAAAAGCGATAGAACAGGGATTGAACGGAGTAACTATTCCAGCGATCGCTGATACGCTTCTAACAACTGAAAAATATGATCGTATCCATCAACCCCGATCGCCGGTATAATTCGGGGGCGATTTTGTTCTAGCAAACCCTGAAAGGCTTCTGCACCCATTTGACCTTGGATAATCGAGAGTAATCCCGCACTTTGACGCCATTCCTGCGCCTCAATTTGCTCTAGGAGATACATTCCCAACCCGCCAAAATAAAGGGTAAATTCCAGATTTTGCTGACGATAGTGAGCTTGGGCTAAATAGGCTAAATTCAACCCCTGAAGGTAAAGGTCACCGGAAATTTGAGCCGATTCCCATCCCTTCAATAAATTAGCGATCGCCTTGGGATACTCCCCGATCGCCACATAAGCAATCCCCAAACTACTGCGACATAACGCTTGACTTTGGCGATCGGCTAACTTGTCCGAAAGCTGTAACCCTTGTTCCAAATAATGAATCGCCCCCTCATACACATCGGGGTCCAATTCTCCCTGTTCCCGGGCTTGAAACACCTCGCTAAACCCCAAATTTGCTAAAGCATTCGCCTCTCCTAACCGTTCCCCCTCTTGCCGAGACCCGATTAAGGCGCGCTGACTACAATCAATTGCCAAAGCATAATTTTTCTGCCCCACATAACTGCGGCTGATATGATTGAGATTGGCAATTTCACAGCGGCGATCGCCCGCTTCCCGGGCAATATCCAAGGCTTGTTGATGAAAGGCGATCGAACGCTCAAAATTGCCCATTGCTCGCATAGAATACCCCAGCAAGGTCAAAATCCGCGCCTTCTCCTGAGTCCCCTCCACCCGTCGCAAGGGTTCATCCAGATATTGCAAGGCACCCCGCAGATATTCCCCGGTAAAAGCCGCAAATATCCCCCCATACAGGGGAAAATAATCCCGCTGAGAAAATGCGCGTAAAATCTGTAACGTCACCTGAAAACAAGCATTCGTCAAGCGTTCACGAGTATTGGAATTGAAGCGGGTGCTGCGATGGACGGCATTGGCGAGTTGAGACCAAATCAGGGCAAAGGTTAGGTAAGTTGAAATCGACAGCTTTGCTCCAACTTTGGAGTCATAAACCATTTTATCAAACCAAACCACTAACCCCCGTTGTAAACTCTGCAAAATTACGGTGAGTTCCACCCAATCGCTCACATCAGCATCCGGTTGGCGATCGAGAAAGTCGAGGAAAGAGTGATTGAAGGAAAGGGTGGTAAATAGTCCTTGGGGAAAGGGCCGATTCACTTGTTTGGCCCATAATGCCCAGGGTCCGTTCTGTCCGGGAATTCCTCCAAATCCTAGTTGTCCTCTGCCTTGTTCATAGATCCAACTAACCAGGTGAGGTTCAATCTGCTGCCAGGATTGTAAACCTTGTTGCAGTCCTTTGGCTAAGGGTGAAACTTCCAAGTGAAGTTCAGGATTGGCAATGCCATCGAGTTTATCCGTGAGGGTTTTGGCGAGTTGCCGCTGTTGTTCGAGGGTGAGGACTTCAGGTTGGTTGGGGTCAATCTCGCGCAGGAGTGCAAACAGGCGAGTATTGGGTTCGGCTTGCATGATGCGATCGCAGGCGGAGGCGATCGCATCTTTGACGCGATTTTCCTTTTGCCAGCGTTCCCATTGTTTTTCGATGGTTTGTAATGCGCGGTTAATGCGAGTGGCTTTGGCGCTTTTCAACTCATCGGTTTCACGATCGAGTTTATATTGAGTGGCACTGAGGCGATCGCCGAGGCATCGCTCAAAGATTTCTCCAGTCCCACTGTCAATTTCTTGGACCAGCATTTGATAGACTTGCTCAACGGAGCGAATTTTGCCTTTGAGGGTCGTGTCTACGATGGTATCGATAAATTGCAAGTAGCGATCGCGCAAGGAAGTAGAGTCTGACATTGTAAATTAAGCTCTCTCAAGGATTCGGCAGTTTCCCTTGTTTATTCTACTTCTGTGCCTTTCCCTTCATCAGAATCAGCCCGCTTTCGGGTCTTGTTCTCAGGATGCTATAGGCCCCTCTCAATCAGGCTCGCCCTAGAATTTGAGGAGTGGGAGCATCTTGCTCCCTATTTGTAGAAGGGAGCAAGATGCTCCCACTCCTTTAGAAAATTAGAAAATTAGACAATTCCTACAAGAGTCGCACTATCTCGGCTTTAACTCCTCAAAACTCTCTACAAAACTCTCTACCACAGTGCGCGAACAGGCTGCTGAGGGGCAGTTTCCACCCGAATCGGCTGAGGGGCCGGTTGCATCGGTTGCGGTGCAGCGGTAGGCATCGGAGTTACAGGTTCGCGAGGTTCCGGTGTGATGATCGTGGCAGTCCCCTGGCGGCTGTTAATTGATTCAAAGACTCGGCGAATTTCGGTGAGGGTATCGGAAGAGGCTATTTCCTCGGACTCGATCTCTAGGGTGTAAGCCGTCACTGTCCCATCGGGGTACAGCAGGACCTCGACTCCCGGATGCATCGCGAGTTTTTCTTGTTCGAGTACAGGAAGGTCAATTTGGGTGGTCTCTCCATTTTCCATTTCCAAGGTGACGATATTGTTACGAATTATCTTCACGCGGCCCATCATCGGGTTACCCATTGGCTCACCCATTGTTTGGGCGATCGCCCCTTGGATCGTTCCGGGTTCGGAAGTGGTTTGGGCGATCGCCGGGGAGACAGTTCCCCAACCGATCGTTACCGATAAAATTGTACCTGTCAAAAGGCTGATATTTTTAACGTTCATTGAAGGTTCTCCTCATTCAAAATTAATTTCAAGGATTTACAAGCAATGATAACAGGATTAAGTTAATTTTTCAAAAGCGGAGTCAATCAAAAATCCGCCACGCTTATCTAATTCCCAATTTCCTAGCGGGATAGAGATTTACAGGAAACCGAAGTTGTAAAAGAGTAGTCTACATTGCTTTGAATGCAACCCGGAGTCAGTATTAACGGTTCAATCTCCTTAGATACCAAGGTCAGTGTTAGCCCATTTGATTGGGAATGCGATCGGTGAGATGATTCTCGATCGGCTCAGAAAGCCCCTAGGCTCTATAGAAATGTAAGTCTGGGAAATCCGTCTGGGAAATAGGATAGGGATGGCTGGCTCAATGACCTTCCTAAAAACCAACTATTTCCGCCCCAATTCTCCGGTTTAACTTGTTTTCCCCGAAAGATGGAGAAATTTGAGGCAGCAGAACACCCAATGCGAGGGCAGGGTTGAAAAAATCTCGCTATTTTTATAATTTCCTCACTAAATTTTCGGCGCGTGCAGGTTTTGTGTACTCAAAAGGTGGGAATACAGGGAATTATCAAAGGATGTGTGACCTTGATTCCCGGGTGAAGCCCAAGAAATTTCAAGGCACTCTAAATTTGGGGTCAACCGCTCTCACCCCGGGCCGTGAAAACAATCGAGGCGATCGGTTGATTTTAAAAAATCCCAACAGACCTAAGCAGAAATACCGGAAATGGGGCGTTTTGTGGATTATCTCTATCCTTAGATAGCAAGGGAGATCGGATCAACTTATTCCCTTCGATAGATGAGAAATGAGGGATGTAATTGTTAGTCTATTTACATAAGACAAAAAGCAACAAATCAAAAAAGGAGATTATCTCATGTTGGTTAGTATTTTAACTTGGATTGTTTTAGGACTGATTGCTGGTGCTTTAGCAAAATTAATTTATCCCGGAAGACAAGGCGGCGGTATTTTTGCCACGATTGGACTAGGGATTCTGGGTGCAATTGTAGGGGGATGGGTAGCGCAAGCCATCTTTGGAATTACAGCAGTGGGTCTGAGTTGGCAGGGTATCCTCTTTGCAGTGATCGGTGCCATGATCCTGATCTTCATCTGGGGTCTATTGACTCAGCGTGCAGCCTAAATTTTTCCGGTCTTCTCCCTAGAATGATCTAACTATTTTTTAATAAGCCGGTATTAGGGGTAGGGTAGCAAGCCTTTGCCCCTTGCTTCATAGGACCAGACTAAGGAAATCACTGCAATCCAGTCTCCAAGGGCCGGTTTATTAAAGAAGGTTCATCACAATCATCAATCTGGGGCTAAGAAACGGTCCATACTAAAAAGCAGTCTTCAGGGTATCGCGATCATCCCTCAAGACTGCTTAATTTTGTTAGGGGTTTTGTAGAGAGTTTTCCCCTCGGTTGCCAAAATCCGAAGGGCCAACACTCTATGAATCCAGAATCGGCTTGGTCAGCAAAAAGGCAAAACTTTATTTCCTGAAACGGATCCAAATCCTATTTATTTTTTTGCCAAATTTGCCAAGTGGCTCCTAATGCAGCGCCCGCCCCAGCAATTAATCCAAAAGTCATCCCTTCAAGGGTTTTAAGAACGGGGTCTTGGGTAAGGCATTGATTCGTCGGTACAGCAGCATCTAAACAGCGATTGAGGTCTGCGCTGTAGGCAGTGCCTCCAACCAGAACACCAATAGTGCTACAAGCGACAATATAAATAAGAAAGCGACTATTTTTTCTAACCATAGATAGATGGCAAGGGAATATGGAAGATTCTTCCTTATTGTGCCGCTTATTTTTCAATCTGGCAAGGGTTTTATCATTAATTTTGATATTTAAAGTTTAGATTGCAGTATCTTCCTCCAAGGAATAGGCAGAGAATCCTTGAAGAGGCGAATAGGGGGTAAAATACTATCATGCAAATTTAATGTAAATTAAAACCAGGTTTTTAATGAATAAACGACTACATCCTTGAGAATATAGCCGTTTAGGGTCATGGTATGGGGCAAAATTCACCCGAGTTCAGGAGGCGAGAAAGCCTTTGGATGCTTTCTTTTTCCCCTTAGATTTGGATTTGGATTTGGATTTGTTGACTTCAACGAGGGCCTCTTCAAAGAGTTGGTTTAAGTGCAGGGGAATCGAGGCAGTTTCCGGCAGATGGGGTTCTGAGGGTTTATTAAATTCCTGCAAAAGTGGTCCTAAATCGCGGTCCAGTTGAAAATTGGGTCGTTCTAACACCCGTTTCAGGAGATTTTCTAACTGGGTGGGATACTCTGCGGCGAGTTGCTGCCAGACATAAAAATTAATAATGGGGTCTTCAAGGTAATGACGGACTAGAGGTTCTGCCTCAATCTGACTGGGGTCTTCTCGGTTCAGGAGTGCTACAAATTTACTGTAAGTCGGAATCAACATTTGACCCCATCGCGGATGAGAAAAACAGCTAACCTCTTCGGCTTTTTTGAGATCATCGGGCAAATGGACTTTCGGCATCACCATTTTATTGTTTTTATTGCGATCGAAGAATTGGGCCGCTTCTTTCGGGTCCACACCAGCTTCTTCCGCTGCCGCCATCAGTTCCTCCATATCAACACCCGCTTCGGCAGCGACTTCTTCCAAAGACTTGTTTTCGTCAATCCCTGCTTCGGCAAGACGTTTTTTCGTCATGCTTTCTTGCAGTTCGCCAATTTTTTTGTTGAGTTGATATCCGGGAAGAGTAAAATTATCACTGCCAAAAAATTCGGTAAATTCCTCATGATATTTCGCCACCGATTCCCAGGCTTCTTCTAATAATTCAGGGGCATCACCATACAAGTGATTTTTGTAATTATCTTTAAAATTGCCGATCGCCACTGCCAATTTCGGTTTACCCAGATTCCCCAGGGCCATATAACCGCCAAAGAACATATACTGAGAATTGTCCACGGGGGCGATGCGAGTCAGTAAAATATCTCCCGGCTTAATCCGCTGGAGTTGGGCCTGTTGCGCGGCAGAATTGGCCTTAACCTGATAATGTTTAGCAGTGAGCCAGTTCATCAACTCTAAACCATCGGGTAAACTTTGGATGACTTCAAACACACCCATAAAGCTACGTTGCCAACTTTGAATTAAGGTGCGATCGCCTTCAGATAAGTCCGGTTGGGTTTCTAAAAATAAATCAATGGGAGTTTTGTTCCCCACCTGACCCTCCACCGCAAACGAATCAATCCGCATATTGCGCTGACTGATATCGGACCGATCGCGAGAAGCGTGCTCAGCGGCATAGGTTTCCAAAGCGATCGCCAACTCGCCCTCGGCATCCAAAACAAAATCAATTAATTCCTGCTTGAGTTCCCAAGCGCGATCCACAGTTGCGTCCACAGTTTCTCTCTCCAAGTTACACTGTTATAGGGTATCGGGACATCAAAGGCGATCGCATCTGTCCTCAGACTGGCTTTTCCCAAAAAATCTGCCCCCATTACCACCTCTTAAGTTCGTAGTAACGACTTCAGTCGTTCTCTTGTCTTAGTTCGTAGTAACGACTTCAGTCGTTTCTTAAGTTCGTAGTAACGACTTCAGTCGTTTCTTAAGTTCGTAGTAACGACTTCAGTCGTTTCTTAAGTTCGTAGTAACGACTTCAGTCGTTTCTTATACTCCATCCAATTGTCAAAGCTCTGTAAAAACCCGCAGGCTGAAGCCTGGGGCTATACGGACGAAGCCCGCCTGCGCGGGCTAAAAGCGAAAACCGACTCTTAACAACCGGATTTGGTATTACGCTCATACCCGAACCCTGTCAAAGTGATAAATTGGATAACAACAAATCGTTAATTTCACGTAGGGGCGCAATGCTTGCGCCCTGAATTGGGCGCAAG
>NZ_JAMXOT010000364.1 GCF_024220515.1 Oscillatoria sp. HE19RPO | reverse complement strand
CAAATAAATCATCCTTGCTTTGATGCGATCGCACCTAACAAGGCTCTTTTAGCCCGCGCAGGCGGGCTTTGTCCGTGTAGCCCCAGGCTTGAGCCTGCGGGTTTTTTGAAGGTTTTATTTTTTGGAGTTCCCTAAGAGAAGAAATTGACATTGAATACATATTGTAAGGCAAAAGTCAAGAGTGGAATTGCGGAAAAAAGTGATTGTCGTCACACCACTCCAACCTAAAGTAGGTTAAATTCCCCTGATGTACATAAGATACGTTGATTACCCAAAAATCTCACAAAAAAATCAAACAATGAAAGCTCAAACCCCTATTCCCCAAGAAAAATTAGAGCCAGTTGGTGCGGTTTCCCACCGACAACTGGTGATCGTCGATTCAGGCGTTGCCAACTACCACATCCTCGCCACCGGAGTCCACCCTAACCTTGAAGTGGCGATCCTTGAACCCGAAGCAGATGGGATCAAGCAAATTACCAAACTCCTGGCAGAAAAATCAGTTGAGAGTAAAATCACCGCCGTCCACCTGATCTCTCACGGGGCCCCCGGAACCCTCTACCTAGGCAACAGCACCCTAGAACTGAACAACATCTCCCGATATCGTCCTCAACTGATGCAGTGGGGCATCACCCATCTGTACCTCTATGGATGTCAAGTTGCCGCCGGTGACGCCGGAGCCGAATTCCTGCAACAGCTACACCACATCAGCAAAGCGAATATCGCCGCCAGCACCACCGTCACTGGAAACCCGGACTTAGGCGGTAACTGGAAATTGGAAAACAGCATCGGCAACATCCCTCCAGACAACCCCCTCTCACCAGAGACGCTCACCACCTACCCAGGGCAACTTGGTCCTGTGGTTCTGGTACAAGTTATCAACCCAGGTTTTTTGGGCTCATCGCCCAGGGAATTAACCGTCTTCAACAACAAACTGTATTTCAGAGCTTTCGACGGCATCCACGGGGATGAATTGTTGCAATATGATGGCACCACTGCCTCCCTGGCAGCAGATATCGTTCCCGGTGGTGCTAGCTCATATCTCAGGGAATTAACTGTCTTCAACAACAAACTATATTTCCAAGCTAGAGACCGCATCCACTCTGCTGAGTTGTGGCAATATGATGGCACCACTGCCTCCCTGGTAAAAGATATCAATCCCGGTGTTAATCCCTCACAGCCCAGGGAATTAACCGTCTTCAACAACAAACTGTATTTCCAAGCTAACGACGGCACCCACGGGGCAGAGTTGTGGCAATATGATGGCATCACTGCCTCCCTGGTAAAAGATATCCATCCCGGTGTTACTGGCTCATCGCCCAAGAACTTAACCGTTTTCAATGACCAACTGTATTTCACAGCTAACAACATCTACAACAAAGCAGAGTTGTGGCAATATGATGGCACCACGGCCTCCCTGGTAAAAGATATCGCCGCATCGCCCAGCGACTTCACCATCTTCAACGACAAACTGTATTTCCAAGCTAACGACCGCATCCACGGGGCAGAGTTGTGGCAATATGATGGCACCACTGACTCCCTGGTACAAGATATCCGTCCCGGTATTAGGGACTCATCGCCCAGCGACTTCAACGTTTTCAACAACAAACTGTATTTCCAAGCTAACGACGGTATCCACGGGGCAGAGTTGTGGCAATATGATGGCACCACTGCCTCCCTGGTACAAGATATCCGTCCCGGTAGTAATGGCTCATCGCCCAGGGAATTAACCGTCTTCAACAACAAACTGTATTTCCAAGCTTACGACGCCACTCACGGAACAGAGTTGTGGCAATATGATGGTACCACTGCCTCCCTGGTACAAGATATCCATCCCGGCCTTTATGGTTCAAGCCCCAACAGCTTCACCGTCTTCAACAACAATCTGTATTTTGAAGCTGAAGACGCCACTCACGGAACAGAGTTGCACGTTCTCAACGGCACCACCACCAACGCTGAAACCGACACCGACACCGGCACCAACATTGTAGAACCCTTACCCCGGATTGCCGGTGTTAGCATTCCTACCGCCAATAACTACGGAATTGGACAAGAACTCGAATTTATCGTCACCTTCTCACAAGCGGTGACTATCTCCGGTGAAGTTTTCTTGCCCATTACCCTGGATGCAGGGAGTGGGGTGAATGCCACTTTGGTGGGTACAGGGGAATCTTCTACCACCCACACCTTCCGTTACACCATTGCCCCAGGGGATGAAGACCTAAACGGGATAGAAATAGGCGCAGAACTGCTCACAACAGATGGAGCTACTATTGTCAATAGTAATGGAATCAGTGCCGTCTTAACACTCAACAACTTCGGCGATACCACAACCCTATTAGTCGATGGCATACCACCCGATGCACCTCAAATCACCCCGGCTGATATCACCAACGGGATCATTGAAGGAACTGCCGAACCTGGAAGTACAGTAGAAGTCTTCCGAGACGGTAACGCGATCGGTACAGCCACTGCTGATGCTCAAGGGAACTGGACATTTACCCCAGAAACCCTCTTACCTGAAGGTGAGTATAATTTTACCGCCACTGCCACTGATGCCGCCAGGAATGTGTCTGTGCCTTCTACCCGGGTGACCTTAACTGTAGATACCAGCAGTGATGACCCAGTAACCGATGACTCCGGAACTGATGATCCAGTAACGGGTGACTCCGGGACGGATGACCTGGGAACTGATGACCCAGGAACCAATGACCCAGTAACCGATGATTCAGGAACCGATGACTCCGGGACTGATGACTCCGGAACCGATGACTCCGGAACTGGCGGTGAAAGCAGTCCCTTGGGCATTCAAATCTTCGGACCAGGACCAGCTTCTTTTAATCCGTTGCTAGTCAATAATCCAGTCAGCACTCCCCTAGTCGAGGTCGCATCCATTCTGGCTGACGTTCCAGACATTTCCAACTTCTCCATAACCTTTCCCACGTTACCCACGTTGGAAATCACCTTGAATAACACCCCCGGAAACCCCGTGGTGATTGGCACTCCGGAACCGGATGCCCTCAACGGAACCAACGAGGCTGAATTTATCCAAGGATTAGGTGGCAACGACCAAATTTTTGGCTTGGAAGGCAATGATATCCTTCATGGCAATCAAGGAGATGATTTCATTGATGCTGGTCCCGGAGATGACCTCGTGCATGGTGGACAAGGAAATGATTATATTGTTGCTAATTCAGGCAATAATGCAATCTATGGGGGTTTAGGAGATGATACCCTCGTTGGCGGTCCCGGCAATGATTTTATGAATGGGAATCAAGGCAATGATCTCCTATTTGCCGTCGCCGGAAATAACATCCTCCACGGCGGACAAGGAGAAGATACCCTCGTCGGTGGTAGCGACAATGATGTGTTATTTGGCGATTTAGGGAATGATTTAATTTATGCCGGGTCCGGCAACAATTTCCTCTATGGCAATCAAGGGAATGATACCTTAGTGGGTGGCGATGAAGATGATATTCTCTATGGCGGCAAAGATGATGATTTGCTCATCGGTGGCGCTGGAAATGACTGGCTATTGGGCGATTTAGGGAATGATACTCTCATCGGTGGGGCCGGAAATGACCGCTTTGTAATTCGCCCTGATGCCGGAGTTGATTTGATTGTTGACTTCACTGATGGAGAAGATTTAATGGGGTTAGCCGAAGGGTTAACCTTTAATGACATCACGCTCACTCAAAGTACCACCGGCGCGTTGATTTCTGTTGGAGATGAACTCCTCGCCATTTTGAATGGAGTGGATGTCGCTGTTTTGGATATGCAGGATTTCTTTGAAGTGGTTTAGGTTGGGTCTGGGTAATCCCTCCCCTGACCCATAAACCTTGACCTAGATGATAGAAAACCGGGTTTTTAAAGAACTCGGCTTTCTGTCATTCAGGCGCGGCCAAAAAAGAAAGGTGAGGGGGATTGCAATTCTTGACTTGATGTCATATTATATTCATAATGGGATGTTGACTTTAATAAAATTTCAGCAAAGCCTCCCATTATAAATATAATTTTAACAAAGTCAACCCCGGTTGTCAACAGATTTCCCCCCTTTTTGAGCAAAAAATCTAAATCTCCGTGAAAATCCGTGAAATCAGTGGTTAAAAATCCCCAATAAATCTATATGACTTCAGAACCCATTACTTTAAACCTCAAAACCGTCAACCTCAGCGACGACCAATTTTATCAACTCTGCCAAATCAATGAAAATTGGAGACTGGAAGAAACCGCCCAAGAAGAATTACTCATCATGCCCCCAGTTGGAGGAATCACCGGCAATCGAGAATCGGATTTGAATGCCAATGTCGTAATTTGGAACCGTCAAACTCAACTGGGAAAAGTATTTAGTTCATCCACAATATTTATCTTACCCCAGGGAGGCAAAAGGTCCCCGGATGCCGCTTGGGTTGAGAATTCGCGATGGGACGCCCTCACCCGGGAACAACAGGAAAAATTTGTCCCCCTCTGTCCTGATTTTGTCATAGAACTGAGGTCTCGGACTGACCCTTTAAAACAACTTCAAGACAAAATGCAGGAATATCTCAACAGTGGCTTAAAATTAGGCTGGCTGATTAATCCACAAACCCAACAAGTCGAGATTTATCGCCCAACTGAACCCGTAGAAACCGTTGAATTGCCTACCCGCTTATCCGGAGAAAACATCTTACCTGGATTCACCTTAGACTTGCCGCTGTTTTAAAGTGGGAAGCATCTGAGATCTTGCACCATTCTCAACACCGGCGGGGGTTCAAACGATTGGCGGCCTTGTAGGGGCGCTTCGCGAAGCGCCCCTACGTCGGTTAAAAACCGACTGCAAGTCTTATCCAGTGGTGTTTTCAGTCGGTTTCAACCGACTTGATTCTGTTAGGCGGGGGTTTGAACCCCCGCCGGTTGTTGCAACAGGTACAAGATGTCAGAAGTATGGGATTTCTTGTCTGTGTCTCCGTGAAAATCTGTGAAATCAGTGGTTAAAACTCCCTCCCAAATCCACAAAAAAAAGATGCCTCCCACCAACAGGAGACATCTAAGCTCAACTCAACCGAACAGAAACCCGATTAGCTGGCAACATATTCATTCATATCCGCTTTGCGCTTGCGGAGTTTAGTGAGAGCTTCTCGTTCGATTTGGCGGACACGCTCCCGACTAATATTGAGCCGATCGCCTATCTTAGAAAGAGTCATCGCCTGTCCATCTTCCAACCCAAACCGTAAAGCAATCACCTCACGCTGCTGAGTCGTTAACTCCGCCATCAATTTTTCTAAATCTGCGCGCATCGCCGAATGAGTGGCAAAATCTTCCGGAGAGGGTCCGGTATCTTCCAACAACTCACTCAGTTCTGTATCATGGTTATCCCCCACCCGTAAATCCAGGGAGAGGGGATGTCTGGCGCGTTCCATATACTCGCGAATTTGCTTCGGAGTGAGTTCTAATTCTGCCGCTAATTCGCCAATGGTGGCAGTTCGTCCCAGTTGCTGAGATAATTCCCGAGATGCTTTCTTGATTTTGTTAAGTTTTTCAGTAATGTGAATGGGGAGGCGAATCGTGCGGCCCTTCTCGGCGATCGCCCGAGTAATGGCCTGACGGATCCACCAATAGGCGTAAGTCGAAAAGCGATAACCTTTCGTGGGGTCAAATTTCTCCACCCCGCGCTGCATACCGATGGTTCCTTCCTGGATTAAGTCGAGTAAATCGACATTGCGTTTAATATACTTTTTGGCAACAGACACCACCAGTCGCAAATTAGCTTCCACCATCTTGCGCTTGGCGGTTTCACCTTGCTCGATCGCCTGTTGCAACTCCACTAAGGACAACCCTGCCGCTTGAGACCATTCTATATCCGTCGGCTCATGACCGAACTGTTCGGTGAGGGTCTCTTTCATCTCATGCAACAGGCTCAATTGCTGAACCTGCTTACCCAATATAATCTCCTGCTCATGAGTCAGCAGGGGAACTCGGCCAATTTCTCGCAGGTAAGTGCGAACTAAGTCTGTAGAAGTTTGAGCAGTCTTCATGGCGCTTCTTCACTCAATGGGTAACGTTCGTTTTCGTGGCTTGTATCCTTGACCCTCAATTTGCATTGGCCCGTTCGCCTAGCCTGCCGGAGGTACTTCGCACCGGGATGTCCTCCGGGGTATCTTGATTGGGATAGCCACATCTGAGCCAATCCGGGATGATCCGGGAATGTCGGTTCACCCCTGAATTGCTATTTGCTTACTTCTGACGGCTTGGAACCCGAACCGGAACCCGTTCTAGCTGGGATTGGCAAGACAAGGCGATCGCTGTTCTGTATGAATACAGGATTCCCAAAATCATGGCTGCAAGTACGAATGTCGGGGTTGTCATAAAATTTCTTAAATTTCTAAGGTCGTATGTGAATAATTGTAACATTTCTTAACGAAATGTCTAGTCCTTCGGCGCAGATTCTGAAATTTAGTCCCAGAAGGCCCATCCAGCCCTTAGTTATATAGAGATTACCCAGGAAATAATTTTCAGAATGCATCCTGGAAAACAAAATGAAGAAAATCTGGAGAAAATTTCTAAGTTTTCAGAGGTTTTGTGGGATTGTGTGGTTTAAGGCGCATGGGGTCCCTACAAAAACCCCGCAGGCTGTTCGCGTAGCGTTCCGTAAGGAAAGCCTGGGGCTACACAAACGAAGCGGTGCCTGCGCGGGCTAAGATAAAAATGACTTTTCATAACCGGAGGAAGGAGTATCCCAAATCCGGTCCTCTGCGGTTTGCTTTATTGTTTAGGGGGATTGCAAAATATAAATCCTCCAAACTTTCAACTGAAAGGAAGCTATGTGTCGGAGTAAATGCTTGCGCCCTCCGGAGGGCGCAAGCATTTACTCCGACATTGACGGGGCTACTTTGTTGATCTACGAACGAACGTT
>NZ_JAMXOT010000363.1 GCF_024220515.1 Oscillatoria sp. HE19RPO | reverse complement strand
GGGACGGGGTGGTCTCTTTTTCTGAGTTTCAACTTAGGAAATCAGGCCGAAAACCCTTGGACTGTAACGCTTACGGGGTCTTTAAAATTTTAGAATGAAACAGCCCTAGGGGCAAGAGGGGGTGCAAGGGGAGAGAGTCGGAATAAACGAGGCGATCGCGCTATGATAGCCTTCACTGGTGAATCAGAACACTTCATCGATTATTGGATAGGATACTCGCTTATGGTTCCCGTTGCTCTGCGAATGATTTGGGAAGCGAAAGGACGCTTTGCGATCGCCGTTCTGGGGATTGCCTTTAGTGTCATGCTGATGCTCTTTTTACTCGGGGTTTACCAAGGGGTAAAATTTGGGTCAAAAAGTTATGTTTTACATACCCAAGCATCGGTTTGGGTCAGTCAACGCAATACCCGAAACTTAATTAAAACCTCTTCCTTTTTACCCGAAACCCTCGGCAATTCCCTGAGTCAAGTCGAGGGAGTCAAAAGCGTGGATAGTCTCCTGCGCGCCATTGCCCCCGCCGAATTCCCCGATAAAACAGTGACCTTATATATTTTCGGATTTGACCCAGAAAGTCAAGTTGGCGCACCGGAAATTAGTTCCGGAACCTTCAATCTCCAACCCCAAGAAATTATTTTAGACCGCTCTTTTACCGCTACCCATAACCTCAAACTCGGTGATTCTATCTCCCTGCAAGGCTATCCCTTTAAAATTGCTGGAATTAGTCAAGGCACGAACTTAATTGTCGGCCAATTTGCCTTTGCTCGCCTTGATGATGTTCCTCGCTTACTCGGATTGCGAAATGTCCGGAGTTTTTTCCTGCTCAATCTGGACTCCGATTCCCCAGAAATTATCTCCCGCCTAGAAGAACAGTTTCCCGATTTAGTCTTTATTCCTAAAGCTAAATTTGCCGCCAATAATGTCGAAGAAATGGAAATCGGCGTCCTGCCCATTCTCTGGACTATCGTCTTATTTGGAGCCATTACCGGAGGCACAGTCATTGTCCTGATGATGTACACTTCAGTCCTCGAAAAACGAGAAGATTATGCCATGTTAAAAGCCGTCGGTGCATCCCAAAACTTTTTAGGAACCCTCGTCTTAAAACAATCCATGTTAGCTGCATTATTGGGCTTTTCCCTGGGATTTATTATCGATATTACCTTTGCCCCCTTGCTGAGTGAAGTGATTCCTTCCTTATTATTAGTCTTTACCTGGCAGGATGCGGCAGGAGTCTTAGTCGGGTGCTTAATCTTGGGAGCCATTGGCACCTGGGCCCCGATTAGAACCTTGAAACATATCTATCCCGCAGAAGTATTTAGAGCTTAATTATGGCCAATTATTCTATCTTAAAAGCCGAACATTTGTACAAAATGTATGGACAAAAAAATCTGAACTTAGTGCAAGCTGTTGAAGATGTCAGCCTAGAGTTGAAAGCCGGGGAACTCGTCCTGATTAGCGGACCCAATGGCAGTGGCAAAACCACCCTCCTCTCCTTATTAGGCTGTATGGGAAAACCCACAGAAGGCATGATAAAAATTCTGGATTGTGAAGTGACTTGTCTGCGCCAAACCGAACTCACCGAATTTAGATTAAAAAACATTGGATTCATTTTTCAAACCTTCCGCCTGCTGAATTTTCTAACGGTCCTAGAAAACGTCAAACTAATTTTAAATTTAACGGGAAAAACCGGCGTAGCCGCCCATCAACGTGCTAAATTCTTATTAGAGGAGTTAAACATCGCCCATCGTGCCAATTTCTTCCCTCCTGCCTTAAGTGGCGGGGAAAAACAACGGGTGGCGATCGCCCGCGCCCTCGCCAACGATCCCCCGCTACTCTTAGCCGACGAACCCACCGGCAGTCTAGACTATCAAACGGGACAATCGGTGATTCAGCTATTAAGTAACGTTGCCAAAACCCATCAAAAAGCGGTGGCAGTCGTCACCCACGACCCCCGCATCGAACATTATGCCGATCGCATCCTAAAAATGGAAGATGGACATCTAACCGCCAAAACCTAATTGTTCGTAGTAAAAACCCGCAGGCTGTTCGCGTAGCGTTCCGTAAGGAAAGCCTGGGTCTATACGGACAAAGCCCGCCTGCGCGGGCTCAAGAGTAAAAACGACTTTTGAACTCCGGATTTGGTATCAGTCGTTATGTTTTCTTAAGTCTTATCTTAAGTTCGTAGTAACGACTTCAGTCGTTCTCTTCTCTTAAGTCTTATCTTAAGTTCGTAGTAACGACTTCAGTCGTTCTCTTCTCCCAAACCCAACTCAAACCCAATTACTCCTCCAAAACCCATGCCAGAACCCACCCTAGAACTGCAACAGAGAATCGAACAACTCCGCCAACAAATCCAAAAAGCCAGCTATGCTTACTATGTCCTAGACAATCCCATCATGGAGGATAGCGTTTACGATCGCCTCTATCGAGAATTGCAACAACTCGAACAAGAACATCCCCAATTCATTACCCCAGACAGTCCCACCCAGCGCGTCGGTGAAAAACCCGCCACCCAATTTCAAACTGTCCGCCATAACATCCCCCTGTACAGCTTAGAAAATGCCTTTAACCTCCAAGAATTTTCCCAATGGCAGGACCGCTGGCAACGGATTGTTTCCCCTCCAAACTTTGAATATGTCGCCGAATTAAAAATTGATGGTTCAGCCTTAGCCTTAACCTACGAAAATGGCTTATTAGTCCGAGGTGCAACCCGAGGCGATGGCATAGAAGGGGAAGAAATTACCCAAAATGTTAAAACCATTCGGGCGATTCCCTTGCGGTTAAATTTAGAAAACCCGCCCCCCTTAGTCGAAGTGCGCGGCGAAGCCTTTTTAGGATTAGAAGTCTTTGCGAAAATCAATCAAGAAAGAGTGCGATCGGGAGAAGCAGAATTTGCTAATCCCCGCAATGCCGCAGCCGGGACTTTGCGACAATTGGATTCCCGGATTGTTGCCCAACGGCGATTAGACTTTTTTGCTTATACCTTGCAGATTCCAGGAATGGATGATGATGATGTTGCCCATACCCAATGGCAATCCTTGGAACGCTTACAAGAAATGGGGTTTAAAGTCAATCCCAACCGCACCTTATGTCAATCCCTAGAAGCCGTTGAATCCTACTATAATGAGTGGGATATCAAACGGAAAGATTTACCTTATATGACCGATGGGGTGGTGGTGAAAATTAATCCTATCCCCTTGCAAAAACAACTGGGATTTACTCAAAAATTCCCCCGATGGGCAGTCGCACTCAAGTATCCCGCAGAAGAAGCCCCCACCCAAATTGAAGCCGTAACCGTTCAAGTTGGACGCACAGGGGCCTTAACTCCGGTTGCGGAATTAACCCCAGTCCAATTAGCAGGAACCACCGTCTCTCGCGCCTCCTTACATAATAGCGATCGCCTCGCTGAATTAGATTTGCATATCGGAGATACGGCGATCGTCAGAAAAGCCGGAGAAATCATCCCCGAAGTGGTCCGGATTCTGTCAGAATTACGCCCGAAAGATGCTCACCGCTTCCAAATGCCCACTCACTGTCCCGAATGCGGACAACCTGTAGTTAAACCCCCCTCGGAAGCTGTCACCCGCTGTATCAATTTGTCTTGTCCCGCAATTTTGCGCGGTGCACTGATTCATTGGGGGAGTCGGGATGCTTTAGATATTAACGGATTGGGAGAAAAGCTAGTCCAGCAATTTGTCGATCGCCAATTAGTTAATTCTGTCGCAGAACTCTACGAATTGGATGTCGAAACCTTAGCTCAATTAGAACGATTTGGCAAGAAATCCGCTCAGAAATTAGTCGAGGCGATCGCCCAATCTACCCAAAAACCTTGGTCCCGCGTCCTCTATGGATTAGGCATTCGTCACGTCGGCAGTGTCAATGCTCAATTATTAACCGAAAAATTCCCCAGCGTTGACCAACTCTCTGCCGCATCCGCTGCCCAAATTGAAAGCGTTTATGGGATTGGGGCAGAAATTGCCAATTCCGTCGCTGACTGGTTCCAAGTCCCTGCCAATCAAACCTTAATTGCCCGCCTCAAAGCCGCTGGTTTACAATTTGCTGCCACCCCAAGTTCTGAACCTGCTGCTAGTCAATCATCCGCTATTTTTGCTGGAAAAACCTTTGTGATTACGGGAACACTTCCCACTCTCAAACGGGATGAAGCTAAAGCATTAATTCAGAATGCCGGAGGAAAAGTCACCGGGTCAGTGAGTGCCAAAACCGATTACTTACTCTTGGGGGAAGATGCTGGATCTAAGTTGAAAAAAGCCCAAGATTTAGGCATCAAACAACTCTCGGAAGCGGAGTTACTGGAGTTATTGGGGTAGTCCAAAAAATAGAATTTTCTAGGAGAGATACCCCCAACCCCCCTTAAGAACGCCAATCAGCTTTATAAATATGGAGTAGCCTGCGGAGGCAGGCTTTGTTCGTATAGCCCCACCCTTTAGGGTGCGGGTTTTTGCAAACCTATCAGTACCGGATTTGGTATTAGGCGAAATGTTGCATAATAGAAGAGTGACATCTTTTTACCCGATTTCAATCAACGTAATGAGTTTAGAAAATCAACCCACTCCCCTGCCGACTAAATCCCCAATGAAACTTCATGAAAGTTCCGGGCGTTGGCAGTTGGGGTTGGGTCTGTCCCTGGTGACGGTGTTCTTATGGGGTGTGCTACCGATCGCCCTAAAAATAACCGTTCAAGCCCTTGATGTTTACACCGTAACTTGGTTTCGGTTTTCCTTGTCATTTGGGATATTAGTCTGCATTTTAGGGATGCGGCAGCAACTTCCTTCCCTGGAAAAACTGCGAGGAACCTCCTGGAAATTACTGGCAGTCGCCACAGGGTTTTTGTCGGTAAATTATGCCCTTTACTTACAAGGATTATCTCAAACTTCTCCTGCCAATGCTCAAGTGTTTATTCAGTTAGCGCCGGTATTAATGGGATTAGGGGCGATCGCCATTTTCAAAGAACGCTATACCCTGCGCCAATGGGCCGGATTGGGCATTTTAACCCTGGGCTTTGTAGTATTTTTTCATGAACAATTACAAACCGTCCTGGCAGCCCCGCGTACTTATTTAATCGGCAATATCATTCTGGTGATCGCTGCCGCAGCTTGGGCGGTTTATGCCCTGGCGCAAAAACAACTGTTACAACAGTTGACATCTTCTAATATCATGCTGTTGTTATATGGAATTTGCGCCTTGTTATTCCTGCCTTTTTCTAGCCCCAGCCAACTGGTAACCCTGACTCCGTTAGAGTGGGGAATGTTGATTTTTTGTGGGTTAAATACCGTCGTAGCTTATGGCGCTTTTGCCGAATCTTTGGCCCATTGGGATGCTTCTAAAGTCAGTGCAATTCTGGCGACAACGCCCATTGTGACCTTGGTTTCCGTCTGGGTCATTTCTCTGGGAATTCCCCTGCCGATCGCCCCGGAACAGTTAACGATTTTAGCCGTAGTTGGCGCAATGTTAGTAGTTACGGGTTCAGTGGCGATCGCCTTGGGAAAACGCCCTCATTCTCCTAGAAAATCGGACCCATTCTCGCAACAATCTGGATGATACCCCATCGGATTTTTAACGATATCGAGTTGCGCCCTCTGCCGCCAAATCCCGAACTCAAGACTGTCTCAACCACCGCCATCCGCTACTGCAACTGGACCCCTTCGGATTTGAGGGATTTGAGTTCGGGATTCTTCTGGGAAGCTTCACAAAACTTGCCTAGAATCTGGACTAACGCCGCACTCTAGCCCAGGTTGTATTTTTTCCTCTATTGTCCGAATATTGCCTCATCCGATTGTGGTATTCCCCCAGCCAATAGCCCACAATCCGTTTGGTTGGCCCCTCGAAACATGGGTAACCATTGTTGCCTAGATGACATCCTCCATCGGGGCTAATGGGGTATTAATGTTTGTACCTGGGTTACTGACTCGGGACTAGAGTTTTTCTTCGGGGCTGACGAAATCGAAATAACGCCCTTATGGACAAAATCAAATAAATTTAGGAAAAGAAAAATGGACAATATAGCCTTTCTTAAGCGACTGAGGTTCAGTTGTGGAGGCCCAGTCGCCCTTTTGAAGAGGAATTTAGGGAGAGCGATTGGATCTCTGGAAACCGAAAAGCGCCCGACTCAATTCCAAGTCGAAGAAGCAAGCCGCCAATGGGGTGAACCCTTTCGCGCCTACCTTGCACTTGTTGAAGACCCTTTAGGAGCAATCAACTCTTTTGAAAACTCCTATGCCGGGGAATACGCTGATCCGCAGGACTTTGAACGCCACTATCCCGGGGGCCTCCCGGGATGTTGCTTCATCAAATCACCTCGCGGGGTGTATGCTTTCCGTAATTTTTTTAACTAATGTGGGGTTTGGGGAGCAATCAGTCCGGCGCTATAATCTTTGATTTAGCGTCGGAATACATGAACTCCCCAACTCAATTGAGTGGGGTTAAATGCTCTTTGAAATTGACAGTTACCCTGTAAAGTGAGCGATGTTAAAATATTGCTCTGATTCTTCACTACATTTACAGAATCTATCTTGAAAGTTAACCAAAAATGCGTGACGTGCGATCGCCACGTCACGAGGACAATACTTGTCAGAAAGCCGTTATAAATGTTCAATCATCGTCAAAGCGGAAACGGTGGTATTTTTTGAAGCAGTCGGATCCGGGATATCCAGTTGTAAGGAATAAGGGAACTCTCGGGCGGCAGTATCCCGGGCACGCGCTTGTTTGAGAAACAGTTGGGCGCGGATTTTTTCTAGGGAATTTTGAGCCTGATTTAACTGTTCCTGTGCTTTTTCTAAGTCGGTGTGAGCCATTTCTGGATCAATGCGATCGCCCCGTTCGGCATCATTGACTAAAACGGTCACAATATCCCCTTCAATTTCTGCAAATCCTGACTTGACAAAAATCGGAATCCAAGTGTTTTGATAGCGGATTCTCATGACTCCGACTTTAATAAATGTAACCAGTGCTACATGACCCGATAAAATCCCGATTTGACCTGTACTTGTGGGCAAAATCACCTCGGAACTGGGAGCATTCCAGATGGTTTTTGAGGGAGTGATGACATTAACGTTCAAAATCATAGGAGTTGGAGGGTTATTATATTGATGAGCAAATGATTTCAACGTTCTTGGGTGTCAACGGCGATATTATAACGCTTTTCGGCTCGGGCTGCTTAATCCAGTCTGGCCCTAAAATATCTCTTCTCCCTGGGTAGAGTGGCGATCGCCTCCTCTGATCCGTCGAGGCAGATTCACAGACTCCACCGGATCAACTTGTAGAAAAAACGGTCATTCCCTTGTCCAACCGGAATCCAGGCATTTTGGGTAGATGTCCCAACTTCGGGTTAATCATCCCCTCGATTCAGGAAGGGAGGACCTCCTGGCCAAAATTTGAAGTTGACCCCCTCCCTGGGATGGCATGGATCCTGACTGGGTTCAAGGTGAGACTGCTCAAATGTGGCATGATCAAGTTCACCGGAATCCGGGGAAAGATGCCCGCACTGGTCTGAGTATCCTCACCGAGATATGATAGAATAGAGCATCAACTTGGGTGGATAGCACTATCGGTCTGGGCTGCTTTCCCGTTCAGTTCTGTGGTGAATTTTGTTAACTTTTTTAACGTAAACCCCAGTATTGTTTAAAAATAAAATTACGAGAGAGTCCCTTTAAATTAAGGAAACAATCTCGGGCCGGGTCTCCGATGGTGGATTTCCCGATTCACTCTAAACGCGCCTAATTTAGACCCATCTATATTTAGGATTGAAAGTCAACCGTTGAAAGACCAGGGTAAGTGTTAATAATTATGAACATTTGGGATTAATCCTTAGTCATTTCACTTCAAGGGTTCAACTCAGTCTGAAGAGAAAGCGGTCAATCCCCCGCCCAGAAAAAAAACCTAAACCCAGGGATGGAACCGGCTAAATTTTCCTGAACTGACCCCTTGAAATCTCTGCGTGATTCCCCTTTAAATTGGCCCGTTCATCTCCTTGATACTCGAAAAAATACTGATACTTGGGAGAGATTTTATCCCTGTAATTTACAGAAACGATGCGACTTTAGTTTATAATTGAAGCTTAGGCAATTTTTCTGGAGGAGTGAAAGGAAGAGATTAAACATTCTCAGATAACTTTTGAGAAGAACTCTAGGCTTGAACCCTCTAGGATAATCTTAAGCCCTCAACTGAACGGTGCGACCCCTGATCACCGAAGTTCTTCCGGTGCAGATATTTGATTCGGCGACCTCTGTGGGAGGCGGGTTCCTGGACCGCAAATTTTTACTCAAAATTGCCCCAAGGAACCCTGAGATTAACAATAGATGCTTTTTTAGACGGCTGACTCATCATGAGTCTAATTCATACCCTTACAACAAACTGCTATGAGAATTTTACTGGTGGAGGATGACGAACCGATCGCCCAAGCACTTGTAACTACATTGAAACAGCAAAACCATGTCGTAGATGTAGCAACGAATGGGCTGCTCGGCTTAGAATTAGCTCAAGCCTGTGACTATGACCTGCTGTTGCTGGATGTCATGCTCCCGAAACTGGATGGAATTAGTTTATGCCGGAAGTTACGCAGTTCAGGCCATCAAATGCCCATCCTGTTGCTCACGGCGAAAGACAGCACAGAAGATAAAGTTAAAGGACTCGATGCCGGGGCCGATGATTATCTCGTCAAACCCTTTGATTTACCGGAACTCACCGCCCGAATTCGGGCCTTATTGCGCCGGGGAACAGCGCCTTTAC
Source organism: Oscillatoria sp. HE19RPO (assembly GCF_024220515.1). Classification (GTDB taxonomy): domain Bacteria; phylum Cyanobacteriota; class Cyanobacteriia; order Cyanobacteriales; family Laspinemataceae; genus Laspinema. The sequence continues at coordinate 9,563 of NZ_JAMXOT010000363.1, read as the reverse complement.
CCCCCGTGTTAGAGTGGGGACCTTTACAACTGAATCCGAGTACCTGTGATGTTACCTATAACAATCAACCTGTCACCTTGACCCCGACGGAATATCGCCTATTGGAACTGTTCATGAGAAACAGTACCCGGGTTTATAGTCGCAGTGCAATTCTGGATCATTTATGGTCCTTTGATGAACCCCCCTCGGAAGATACCATTCGCGCCCATATCAAAGGGTTGCGGCAAAAACTTAAATCCAGTGGGGCTCCAGCCGATGCGATCGAAACCGTCTATGGGTTGGGGTATCGACTCAAACCCCAGAGTGAGGAAAAATTGGGGCAACCGCCTCGCATCCTGATGGCCGGGTTGCCGGACGAGTTGGGATTTTGGTTGCAACAGCGCCTAGGAAATGCGGTAGTTCGGGTGACCCAGACGGGAGAAGATACCCGAACAGAACTGCGCGATCGCCAATGGTCCTTGGTCATTTTAGATCAACATTTGCGCCATCCCTCCCCGGCAGAACTCCTCAAACAACTCAGCAACAAAGGACAATCCGCCTCCCCAATTCCAGTGATTTACTGTGGCGTAAAAGGGGTAGAACCCGACCCGATCGCCCCTTCGAGCAAAGGTCGAAAACCCAAAGAAACCCGGAACAGCGCAACCACCCAACAGCAGTCGGAAACCCTAGAACGGGTTACCTCCGTTCTCTATCACCCCCTGGATGGGGAGGAACTCGCTCGTGAAGTCGCTAAACTCCTGAATCTGACCTTACCCTGCCCCCAAACCCCGGCGAAACAGGACCCGACGATTGTCTCTGCCATTGGCAAAGTCTGGGAACGGTTCAAAGACAGGATTGCGGACCGAGTAACGGCGATCGAGCAGGCAACCCAGGCCCTGGAATCTGGGGAATTGCCCCCAGAACTGCACGCTACGGCAAAACAGGAAGCGCACAAATTGGCGGGGTCTTTAGGGACTTTTGGATTGACTGAAGGTTCAGTGATTGCGCGGCAATTAGAGCAGTTGTTGCATAGTCCCACCCTCAATTCCAGCCAATCTGCGGATCTCACGGCATTGGTTCAGGCCCTGCGATCGCAGATCGACCAAGCACCTATGGAGCGCGATCGCCGGGAGGGAAGTCCCCTCAACGATCTGCCCGTGCTCCTGATGATTGAGGGGGACCAAGAACTCTCCCAACAGATTGAAATTGAGGTCAAAGGGTGGGGAATCAAGGTGGTCAATAGTGACTCGATCGCCTCCGCCCGAACTGCGATCGCCGGTCTGCGTCCCGATGCCGTCTTATTAGATTTATCCACCGAAGACACCCTCACCATCAACCCCAACAATAAAGAAGAAGGACTCACCTTACTCTCGGAACTCGCCAATGGATTCCCTCCTCTCCCGGTTTTCGTCGTTACAGACCAAAGTCGGGTAGAAGACCGATTAGAAGTCGCTCGCCTCGGAGGCCGTGCTTTCTTACAAAAACCAGTGAGACCCGCTCAAATCATCGAAGCTGTCTTACAGGTTTTGCAGGGAGTTCAAACCACGGAAGCTAAAATCATGGTCGTGGATGATGACCCGCAAATTCTCTCCCTGGTCAAACATTTCCTGGAACCTTGGGGCATGAAAACCATCGCCCTCTCTAACGCCCAACGCTTCTGGGAAACCCTAGAAATGTCATCCCCGGATTTGCTGATTCTTGATATAGAATTACCCCATCTCAACGGCATTGAACTCTGTCAAGTCGTTCGCAACGATCCGCAATGGAACAGTCTGCCCGTCTTATTTTTGACCGCCCACACGGGTCCGGATATCGTCCATCAAGTGTTTGCTGCCGGTGCCGATGATTATATTAGTAAACCCATTGTCGGCCCGGAACTGGTCACCCGCATCCTCAACCGTCTCGAACGGATTCAGTTACTGCGAAACATGGCAGAAACCGACCCCTTAACCGGGGTGGCGAACCGGCGCAAATCCATCACGGAATTGGACAAGTTCCTGCACCTGTGCCAACTCCATGAACAACCGATGTGTCTGGCGATGTTAGACCTCGATCGCTTTAAGCAGGTCAACGATCGCCACGGTCATGCAATGGGAGATGCCGTGCTCCGGCAATTTGGAAAACTCTTACTTCGCACCTTTCGCAGTGAGGATATCGTGGCGCGTTGGGGTGGGGAAGAATTTGTGGTGGGAATGTATGGCATGAACAAGGAGTCTGGGGCCCAACGCCTCAGTGAGTTACTTCAAGTCCTTCATGGGGAACCTTTGGTGTTCGGGGAGGAGCGTTTACATCTGACCTTTAGTGGCGGGGTTGCTCAGTATCCCGAAGATGGTCAAACGGTGGATGCCTTGTATCGCTGTGCGGATCATGCACTGTATCAAGCGAAGACTGCCGGTCGCGATCGCATTATTGCTTATCATCATTCAGGGTAACCCATCACTAATTTTACCGAACCCGGTTAATCTCACTCCCCAATTTTCACGACAAAAAACCGGCGGAGGTTCAAACCCCCGCCAGTTCTTTAGCTGGATCACTCACTCCCTGAAATTCAGGATTGCGGCGTCGAATAGCGATCGAACCAAGACTGATAGGTATTGCGAAACCGTTCCTCTTCCACTACCAGTTCAATCCGCACTTTTGCACAACCGTTCGGTTGTCGCTTGGCAATTTCTTCTAAAATTCGGGCAGCAATTTCCGGGGAGTGAAATTCTGCGCTCACTCGGTTTGTTTCTGGCTTTTGTTGGACTGCACCGTTGGGCGTGATTCCAGGCGTTTCTTCGGACGCCATTCGATACCCCTCATTCTCGCCTAAAATAATTTCGGTTAATTTTTTATACTCGGGACTGACTTGCTCAACAATTAACTTTTCCCGACGGACGGGGACTTCAATCATCCGGGTTTCAATTTCTTTGCGGACAACCACTTCCCCGACTTTGCGCTTACCGCGATTCACCACTAATCGTTCTTCCCGTAAGGGAATGTTACTGGCAATCACTTCTTTGCGGATTTGCTTAAAGTCCGCTAAGGAACTCTGGGAGTCGATTTGATGCGATCGCTCCTCAATGGCGATCGTCTCTTGATTCCCAGGGGAGGGAACCGACTCTACCCACTCGCCGGGTAACTCCGATGGGTCAATATCGCCATTATTGTAGACCGGGGTTTGATATTCTGGAAGGGCGGCAAAGTGTTGTTTCGTCAGGGAGACAAAAACGGTATTCGTCGCATATTCTATTTTTTCAATCAAATTGCTACTCACTTTCACCAACCGACCCGGGCGATCGTCTACCAGAGAGACAATTAAGTTGAGTTGGTTCTCCGGTTCTACGGTTAAATCCATGACTCGACCCAGGGGTTGCCCTTCGGAATCGCGAACTGTAAAATCCAGCAGTTGACTCTTGAGGTTATCCAATCGACCCGTAAGTTCGCTCTGCGTCTGAGCATACCCCAGGTTCTCCCCTCTCCCCCTTACTTGATCATTCATAATTTGACTGTTCCTTTAGTGTTATTTGAAAAACTTTGACAAAATTTAAAACCATTTTTAGTCAGCCTACCTGAGCCAAAAGCCTGGTTATACTCGGCTCTTGACTCAGGTTAGATGAGGCATCTTGGTGATGAGCTTTTGTTTCATTCACTCCGCACCTATTCGGATAAGTGAGCGGCCCGCTTCCCCGGTTTTAGGGGGGCGGGCCGCGATTTTACCCGCGCCCGTTTGTTGTTAGAGCGGAAAGCCGGATATTACTTGCGGGGGCGTCGTTCCACCACAGGTTTACCTTCGGTGTCCACTTCCAATTCTTCCCGACGTAGGGTTTCTTGGCCTTCTACCATGTCGCGTTCGACTTCCTTATGAACTTCGACATTTTCGCGGACAAAGGCTTCTTTATGGATGTCTGCGGTTTCTTCGTAGACTTCGGCTCGTGCAACTTCGCCTTCTTGGAAATTCGCAGTTCCTGGAGTCACTGCCTGGGCGTCGCTCATGCCAGCACTGGTGCGTTCAATCACAACCCGCTCTTTTTCGACGGGAACCGCAGCGCGAGCCACTTCTTTTTCTACTCGCTTACCGACGGCCACTTCACCAGCTTTGTAGCGGTCTTTGTTGGCAATCAACCGTTCTTCATACAGTTTGAGATTGCGGTGGTCGGTATCGTTGCGATCGTAGAGGTGAGGTTCTTGATCGTAGTGGTAGGTATCGCGATTGCGGGTAGTCGCCGTGGATGCTGCCGTTGTAGTTGCACCTTTGCTGGCCGCAGTGCGATCGCGGTAGACATCGCGCACACGCTCTTCATACTCGTAATCGATGGGTTGCAGTTCGTCATACTCGGGCAACTGTTCGGCTTGATTTTTGTCCACTAAGCCGATCGCATAAATCCGTCCGGCATCGTAATCAATCCGAGCGGACCCGATGGGCAGCAGCACTTTTTTACCGAAGATCCAGAAGCCGGTATCCACCACGAGGTAACGGAAACGGCCCGTGTCATCTAACAGAATATCGTAAACCGTCCCGATTTTTTCATCGGTTGTACCGGCATAGATATCCATTCCTTTGATATCTGTGCCGCCAAAAATTTCGTCTCGATAGTTAGGATAAAAATCGTGAATTTTGACTAAAGCCATGATAAAAATGTAACCTGTATTCGTGTTTACGCTTTCATTCTAAGTAGAATTATTCCCAAAATACCTCTACCTGCGGGGAGATATACCCCTTGAACTTTTGAACGATTTAAGATTGAATTTGAACAAAGAATAAAAAGAGTCAATTTGAGTTAATGTACTTAGATCGAGTCAAGATTTAACCGATTTCCCTGGCGCTCACTCGACTAAATTGAATTTAGCCTAGGGGTAATTCGTAATTTCCCTCTCGCTTGCATCTATCCGATGAGGGATCTTTAGTTCTTTTTACTAAAAACTTCTGCTTTGTAGGGCATGAGCATGAAGTGAGTCAGGGGACTTAGGGTGAGGGAGTTACTCACCCTTCCATCTGCTCCTGCATCCACCCCTTAATATACCCTACTCGTCCTCGGGAAGGGAATTTCTACAGTGAGGGAGTCACTGCCATATAAACAAAACGCAAGACAAAAATACCGGCTAAAATCCATTGGGTGAGTACAGTTTCTCGCGCTTTGCCTTGAAACGTCTTGATTAGCGGATAGGCGATCGCCCCCACCGCTAACCCTTCTGCGATCGAAAAGCTCAACGGCATCACCAAAATCGTTAAAAATGAGGGAATCGACTCCGCCGGGTCATCCCAGCGAATTCGCCTCACATTTCCCGCCATCAACACCCCCACAATCACTAAAGCCGGTGCCGTGGCAAACCCCGGGACAGCTTGCAACAAAGGAATAAAAAAGATAGATAACACAAATAACAACGCCGCAGTCACCCCAGTAAACCCGGTGCGACCCCCTTCCGCCACTCCTGCCGCAGACTCGATATAAGTTGTCACCGTAGAAGTTCCCAGAATCGCCCCTGCCGTTGTCCCGATCGAATCCGCCATCAATGCTTCCGTCGCCCGAGGCAGTTCTCCATTTTCCCGAATGTATCCCGCCTGAATACCCACCCCTGCCAAAGTTCCAATTGTATCAAACAAATCCACAAACAAAAAAACAAACGTAACCGCAATAAAATCCCAGAGATTACTACTCCCAATCCCCGCCAACCCCCTAAACGCCTGTCCGAACAAATGTGAGGGAAACGCGGGAAACGCCGCAATTCCCTGGGGAGGCGGTGCAACGCCCAAAATCCAGCCCAGGATAGCTGTTGCTAGAATCCCCCACAACAGCGCCCCAGTAATTCGCCGCGCCACTGCTGCACTGGTGATGACAATTCCAGCGATCGCCACTAAGGTTGCCGGTTCCCTCAAATTTCCCAACCCCGTAATCGTCACCGGGTTTGCCACAATAATTCCCGCCCCTCCTGTTGCCGGATCTCCAGACAGGGCAACATAAGCTAAAAAGAAGCCAATGCCAGCAGCAGTCGCGTGTTTTAGGCATTCCGGAATCCCTTGAATAATTTGGTTTCGCACCTGGGAAAGGGTGAGGAGAATAAACAAAATCCCTTCAATAAAAATTGCAGCTAGGGCAACCCGCCACTCAATGCCTAAACCAATGACAACAGAAAAGGCAAAAAAGGCATTCAATCCCATCCCCGGCGCAAGAGCAAAGGGATAGTTCGATGTCACTGCCATCACTAAAGTGGCGACTGCTGACGAGAGTGCGGTGGCAATGACTAACTCTCCAAATAAATCCCCGGAACTCTCTAAAAATATCGCATTGGATAAAATTGCTGGATTCACGGCTAAAATATAAGCCATCGTCATAAACGTAGTCACTCCAGCAATGATTTCCGTGCGAAAATTCGTGTGATTTTCCCGAAATTTGAAAAATCGGGCAATCGCGAGTCGGAAATTCTGATTCCCGTTGGGAGGAATCGGATTCGGGCGATCGTCTGGATTCATCTTCTCTAGTCTCCTTCAAAAAAAGAAAATCAGCCACCAGTTTAAAGGACCGTCCAATCCGATACTGCAACTCCCCATACTTTTCCCCTTTTTATCCTGAAACTTCCCCTTTTTTGAGAAACACAACCCGGTAAACCGGCTCATCTTTATCTAAGGTGGACTGTTCTCGTTCCGTCGCCACCGGCAGCGGATTTTCCGGTAACCACTCCGCGTCCCCTTGCTGTTCAAAGTCCGGATGTTCTGCAAAGCGATCGCGCATTTCTACCGCCACCTCCTGAACATCAGATTGCAGAAAAACCATCCCTCCTGGCACCAGATACTTGGCCACATTTTCCACTAATTCCGGTTGAACCACTCGCCGTTTTTGATGGCGCTTTTTAAACCAAGGGTCGGGAAATTGAATCGAAACCCGATGCAAAATCCCCGGAGGTAAGCTCTCAATCAAGGGAGCAAAGGCATGATTGATATTACAAAAAATAAAATGTAAATTGTTTAATTGCTGTTCATCTCGTTGCGCCAGTGCCGTTTCTACTAAAGGCTCGCGGATTTCGACTCCCAGAAAATTCCAATCCGGTTCCATTGCCGCCATTTGTAATAAAAACCGCCCCCAAGCACAGCCAATATCTAAATGCAAAGGTTGGGCTGGATGGGTATAAATTTGTGACCACGTGGGGGGTACAATCGGGGTTTGATACGCATAACTGAGGGGATTAACGTGCTGTCGGACTCGTACTCGAACCAATCTCAAGACCTCCTAGAAAATTAGCCAATGGGGACTGTAATTTTATCGCATTTTGCTTCAGTTTGCCAAGAGGCGCAATCTGCTTATGACTGGGGAGGTTGGGATTAAAAACCGGGTTGATACCAAATCCGGTTCTTAAAAGTATGTTTTCGCTTTTAGAAATTGTAGGGTGGGCACTGCCCACCGTAAGGAGTAAGGTGGGCAGTGCCCACCCTACAATTTCTACTTGTCCCGGGTTTCTCATCCGGTACAAATCCCCTAGGGATTACTGAAAAAGTTGGCAAAGAAAGTATGCAAGAGTTCTTCATGAATCAAGGCGCGATCGACAATGGCTTGAATGGAGATATCAGAAAGCGGTTCACCATTGGCATAGTGTTCTATCCAAAGTTTACTAATGATATTGGGGTCTTCGGGGATGTCGGCTAATTCCCAACCTGGAAGTTCTAATTCAGCCATGAGTTGAGTCACTTTCGGATCATAACTAATGGCGAAACAGCGACATCCTGACGCAGCGGCCATAATTAAACTATGAAATCGCATTCCAATGGTCATTTCAACCCCGCGAAACAGTCCTTTTATCTCCCGGGGGTCTTCGAGCATAAACAGATGATTAGGACCGGGAAGTTGAGCTTGAATGGATTGAGCGATCGCCAAATCTTGAGAGGCTTGAAAGGGGACTAATAACAAACAAGTATTGGTGGCTTTTTGAAAGGAAATTAAGGCACGGGTGAGAGTGTCTAATCGGGCGGGAGTTAAGAGAGGATGCGATCGCAAGTTTACTGCAACCCGAGGGGCGGGTAAATCCCACAACCCCGAAACAGGTTTCCCTTCTAACGCCCAAACTGGATCCGGTGCCATTGTAAAGGGAATCTGCCAGTCGGCGAGTAAAGCAGCAGAACCGCGATCGCGTACACTCACCCTTGTGCATTGAGAAAAAGTCTGTTTCGCAATCTGGCGGGTAAAGGGGCGTTGTAAAGGGCCGACTCCTTGTCCCCAGGCGATCGTTTTCAATCCCAGTCCCTGCGCCAATCCCATCAACCCGCCATAATATAAGGGGCTAACTGCGCTGGTGACATCTTGGATCAAGCTGCCTCCCCCCCAAATAAATACATCCGACTGCCGCAGCACTTGCCAGACGGAAAAGGCAGACATCCGATTGTAGGCAGCGACTTGGTAGCGATCGCGAGTCTGGGGGGGATTACCCGAAAGCACCACAGGGGTGACAACTTCCGGCAACATCTGCAATAACGAGGCTAACAGAGCCTCATCCCCGGCATTCCCTTTTCCATAATATCCACAACAGACTGCCCGAATTGGCCCCACAATCTTCCTCCTGTCAAACTCGGCAATGGATTAAATTTTCTGCGCTTACCTCAATAACAGGATTAACCCATCACCCTTGTCAAGAGGTTGGAGTCCGGCCCAATCGGGTTAAAATAAAACACAACAAGGGCTAATGCCTATTGGGTTGTCTATTTTTTATTGATTAAATTCATGCACGCCCTCTCTATTCCCACCTGGATGATTCATGTTTCCAGCGTCATTGAGTGGATCGCCGCCATTTGGCTGATTTGGCGCTATGGCGAATTCACGGGCGATCGCTATTGGCGAGGATTATCCTTTGCCATGCTTCCGGCATTGGTAGGGGCGATGTGTGCTTGTACCTGGCACTATTTTGATAATCCCACCTCCTTAGACTGGTTGGTAACCCTACAAGCGACGATGACGGTAGTGGGAAACTGCACCCTCTGTCTAGCTGCTTGGTGGATTTGGCGATCGGCAAAACTTCAGGACAAATCTGAGGATTCTACGGTATTGGAGGAGGGTCAGGAACCGGCGATCGGTCCTCAAAAATAACAGGATAAATTTGGGCTAATTCATTAACTCACTCCCGGAAATTTTGCAGATAAAATCCACAAGTTTTTAAGATAAACTGATGATTTCTAAAGATACTTTGTTTGCGGTTTCCCTATTTCCCTATCTGGGATTTTTATGGTTTATCACTCGTTCCGGGAAAATGCCCCGGTTAGCATTGATTGGGTTTTACGGCACGTTGGTATTTGTTGCGGTGACCATTCCCGTGGGGATTTACGCCCTCAAAGTCTATCACCAGTCCTTAGCAAATGTGGATCTTTTACATGGAGGGGCCGAGGTATTTTTGACTCTCTCTAACATTTTAATCGTGTTGGGATTCCGGCAAGCGCTGCGGCGATCGAGTGAGGAGGGGTGAAGATGGGGGAGATGGGGGAGATGGGGGAGATGGGGGAGATTGGGAAGATGTTTGTAGTAACGACTTCAGTCGTTGCTCTGCTGTGATAGCGACAGCCATCACAGCAGCAATCTCAGGGTCTATTAGGGAACTCCAAAAAATAAAATCTCCAAAACGTTCGT
>NZ_JAMXOT010000362.1 GCF_024220515.1 Oscillatoria sp. HE19RPO | reverse complement strand
GCGCAATGCTTGCGCCCTCCGTCGGGCGCAAGCATTGCGCCCCTACATTGACGGGGCTACTCTGTTGATCTACGAACGAAGGTTTTGGAGATTTTATTTTTTGGAGTTCCCTTAAAACCCACGCTGGTTGTTGCCACTACTACGAACTAAGAGAACGACTGAAGTCGTTACTACAAACAAAGAAAACGACTGAAGTCATTACTACGAACTAAGAGAACGACTGAAGTCGTTACTACGAACTTAAGAGAACGACTGAAGTCGTTACTACGAACAAAATAGAGAACAGGTAAAATAAAGGCGTGTTCATAGAACACGCCTTTAGAGCAACTTAGACTTCTACCTTGACTCCACGCCAGAAGGCTACATATCCTTTAATTTGCTTGACAGCATCTTTAACATTGGGATAGTACCAGGCGGCATCTTTGTTTACCTCACCCTCAACTACAATATTGTAATAACTAGCTTGACCCTTCCAAGGGCAACTGGTGTGGGTATTACTTTCTTGGAAATATTCCGACTTGATGGAGTCAGGGGGAAAATATTGGTTTCCTTCCACAACTTCACAGCGATCGCTTTCGGCTAAGATGGCTCCATTCCAGATGGCTTTGGGCATAATAGGTTACTCCTGATGTAAGGGTCTATTCACCATTATGGGCCGATCGCGGGGCAAGTGGAGTGGATTCTGGGGAAAACTAACCCTCAATTTCCATCCCGATCGCCCTTACCAAGCAGCGCAGTTTGGCTGCGGGACAACCGATACAGCTATCGTGGAGTTTGGTGGAAGAACGAGCACAAACCGAGTTTAGCCAAAGTTCTCCGGTGATTGGACAGATAAAGGTGTTGGGGTCGATCGCCCGTTGTCGATAGGCTGCCAAAGAAATCACGGTACCCCCTTCAAATAATGGTTGCCCAACCGTTGCGGGGGTGCCGTCGGGGGGGGCTGGTGGGAGCATTCTCATCCGACTCCACCGATGCTGGGTGGTTGGATGCCTTAATAAAGGCGTTCCCATGTTTCTCCTCACATCACTTAAGTTATAAAAAAGAGTCAAGCTGGCAAGTTTCATCCCAATCCTTGTCAGCAAAGGCTAAATCGAAACTTCTAGCCAGCAGGCCCTGTGACCGGATAAAATCAACGATCGGGACATTAACTCAAAATCCCGACTTAATTTAAGAATTTAAGAATGATGCGGGTCAGTGACCCGATAAAATAAGGTGAAACTCAACGACAAACTGCCAGCCATGTCAGGCATCAGCCCCTTAAACGCCACTGCCCCAAACCAGATAGAGCGATCGCTCAAGCATTTTTTTGGGCATGATAGCTTTCGTCCGGGACAGCGCGAGATCGTCGAAGCCGCCCTCCAAAATCGGGATATGCTGATCGTCATGCCCACTGGGGGCGGTAAGTCTTTGTGCTTTCAACTCCCAGCCCTCCTCCGCAAGGGGATAACAGTGGTGGTTTCACCCCTGATTGCCTTAATGCAGGATCAAGTCGAATCCCTGAAAAATAACGGCATTGCCTGTACCTTTCTCAATAGCACCCTGAAGTGGGAAGAGACGCGATCGCGCGAACAAGCCATTCTCCAGGGTGAAATCAAACTCCTCTATGTCGCCCCAGAACGTCTGCTGAGTGAACGATTTCTGCCCTTCATGGACCTAGTACGCGCTCAAGTGGGAATCAGTGGATTTGCGATCGATGAAGCCCATTGCGTCTCGGAATGGGGCCATGACTTCCGCCCAGAATATCGGCAAATGCAACTGCTGCGCCAGCGCTATCCAGAAATTCCCATGATGGCCCTGACTGCTACCGCAACCGATCGCGTTCGGCAAGACATTACCCAACAACTAGCCCTGCGTGACCCCAAAATACACATCGCCAGTTTTAACCGCCCGAACCTGTATTACGAAGTTCGTCAAAAAAACAAGCAATCTTATCGGGAATTAGTCAAGCTGATTCGCGAAAGCAAGGGTTCAGGAATTATCTACTGTCTCAGTCGTCGCCGGGTGGATGAAATTGCCTATAAATTACAGCGCGAAGGCATTGATGCCATCCCCTATCATGCCGGAATGAACGATGAGGAACGCAGTAGCAATCAAACCCGCTTTATTCGGGATGATGCTCAAGTGATCGTCGCCACCATTGCCTTCGGGATGGGGATCAATAAACCCGATGTGCGTTTTGTGGTGCATTATGATTTACCCCGCAATATTGAAGGCTATTATCAAGAATCTGGACGGGCCGGACGAGATGGAGAACCGGCGAATTGTACAATGTTTTTTGGCTATGGTGATATTAAAACCATTGAGTATATTATCGACCAAAAAACCGATGCAGACGAACAACGAATTGCCCGTCAGCAGTTGCGACAAATTATTAATTATTCAGAAAGTACGGTTTGTCGGCGCACCATTCAACTGGGGTATTTTGGGGAACGGTTTCCGGGAAATTGCCAAAACTGTGATAATTGCAGAAATCCTAACCCCACAGAAGATTGGACCATTGAAGCGATGAAGTTCCTCTCTTGTGTGGCGCGCTGCAAGGAACGGTTTGGAATGAAACACATTATCGATGTGTTACGCGGGTCTAAAAATCAGAAGGTTTTAAAATATGGTCATGAAACTTTATCAACTTATGGGATTGGATTAGATAAAACCGCTGATGAGTGGAAAATGCTGGGCCGATCGCTCATTCATCAAGGGTTACTGGAAGAAACCACTGATGGGTATTCGGTTCTCAAGTTAAATGAGGGCAGTTGGGAGGTGATGCGAAAGCAACGGCAGGTGTTCATTGCGGTTCCGAAAGCGCCGGTGAATACAGAAATGACCGATCGCGATCGCAAAAAGGCCGAGGTGGAAATGTTGCTCGATCGCCTGCGATCGCTTCGCAAGGAAATCGCCGATGAGCAATCCGTCGCCCCCTATATGGTATTTGCGGATTCTACCCTGAAATTAATGGCGCAACAACGTCCTCAAACTTTAGATGAATTTGGCAATCTCTCGGGAGTGGTGGGGTATAAAGTTGACCAGTATGGCGATCGCTTTGTCACAGAAATTCGCGAGTATTGCCGAACTTATGGACTCTCTTCCGTCGGGATGAGTCGAGGGAACAATGGCACTGGGGAGTTGGATGCTGCTGGGGAAGCGTTATTTGAGCAGTTGCGCATCCTGCGCCGGGACATTGCCAATGAGCGAGGGGTTCCGCCTTTTGTGGTGTTTGGAGATAGTACCTTGAAAGCGATCGCCCAGCAACGTCCCCAATCTTTGGCGGCTTTTAAACAAATCTCCGGGGTGGGAGAGTATAAATTGGCGGAATTTGGCGAGCAGTTTATTACCGAAATTCAAGCCTACTGTCAACAACGAGGACTCCAGGAAAACGCCCCGACTGCCATTCCTGAATCGGTGGTGAAATCTGACCCTTCTTTGACGCAGATCATCACCCTAGAATCCCATCAAGAAGGGATGAGTGTGGCTGAGATTGCGGCGAAACGGAATCTGAAAGAGACAACGGTGGAAAGTCATTTAATTGAACTACTGGAAATGGATCAGCCGGTGGATATTCACCGCTTGGTTCCGGTGCAAAGGCAGCAGGTGATTATCCAAGCGTTGCAATTGTTGGGTTCTAATCTACTCAGGCCGGTTTACGAACATTTGGGCGAAAAATATAGCTACAATGAACTCCGGTTAGTCCGGGCGGCTTGGCAACGGAATCTCTGTGGGAATCTTCAGTCTGTAGAGGATGAATTGGAGTTTTAAAGGGGTGATGGATGGACGGGGTTGCTTTCGCTCCTGGGTGCTAATAATGGTAAGGTGGAAACAGACAAGGAAAGAGAGAAAGGAGAGATTCGAGGTCGGGTAATGCACTGTCCGAACTTGCTGCTTTCTGACTCTACTTGTCATTAAATTATGGATTTTTTTTGTGACCCAGAGGAGGCAGTCATGACCGAGTTTATGGATTTTCTCAGACATAAATATGCTTATGTGGCGATCGGCGAATTCAAACCGGGTAAATTTGAAGAAGCCAAGCAACTGTATGCTAAAGCCGTTTCTACTTACACCCAAGGGTTTAAGGGAGCTTATTTACTGCAACAGCCGAATACCGATAAGGGGATTGCGGTGATTTTTTGGGATGATATCGACGCAATGGAGTCTAACCATAGTGAGGCTTATGCGGCCATTTTAAACGAAATTTCCCATTTATTTGCCAAACCCCCGATGACGGGTTTCTATGACGTTTGTACTGAATTTCCGGCACCGGAGTCGGTGGCGGTGGAGTAAATTAAAAGCACCTGTTGTTGAGAATGATGCAAGATGTCAGTTAAAATCGACTGAAAGCCTTATCCAGTAATGTTCTTAGTCGTTTTTTAACCGACTTTAGCTATGAGGCGGGGGTTTAAACCCCCGCCGGTTGTTGAGCAGGGTGCAAGATGTCACAAGGAAACGACTGGGACTAGGAGCAAACCCTGGGGTGCGTGTCATCACTTCGAGGCGATCGCGACTCGTTAAAAAAATGCCTATTTTTCCTCCCTTTTGAGCCAATTTCTACCTCAATTTCTACCTTTTGAGAGAGCACATCACGGCCTACGACTCTGCTACAATCTAGGTTAGAAACCGAATTTTTGTAAAAAATATCGGCTTCCTTTGCAATCTATGTGATGCAAAAGCCCATTTTTTCTCCTCTTTATCGAATCCTGTACCCCTGTCTGAGGCATCTCTACTCAACCGTCGTCTTCTCCAACTATAGTAACCCTCAATGAATTGTTTAGACGGGGCAATTCCTGTAACGGGGGCCTATATAAAATACACAACTTAGGTGAAATTCTTATGTCTCCAGCTTTTTTACTCAGCCGACTTCTGCTTAAATTTGACCCTGAAACCAAGGAACGGGTTGCAGATTTATCCGCCGTTACCTTTACGCCAGATGGGTCTTTATGGGTCGGTTCAGATGAATTGCTCACCCTCGAACGGCTTTCTCTGATTGAACCTTATGTGTATGGAAATCATCAACCCTTTGAAATCGGAGAATTTATCGAGTTATTTAATAACGAAGATGAAATCGATATCGAAGGAATGGATTACTCTGATGGATGCCTGTGGTTTACTGGCTCTCATAGTACCAAACGCAATAAGCCGAAAGGGAAGAATCCCGAAAAAGATATCCGCAGGCTGGCGGAAATTAAAACGGATGCGAATCGATATTTATTAGCAAGAATTCCCATTCAACAGGGAATTCCCGTGCAAGCCTGTCCGGACCCCTTAGATGGCGAGCGCCAACTGACTGCGGCTTCTTTGCAAAAAACTGAAACCGGCAATATTTTAATAGATGCTCTGAAAAAAGATGCTCATTTTGGTTCCCTGATCGCCGCTCAGTTTCCCAGCAAAGAAAATGGATTAGATATCGAAGGATTGGCCGTTCGTGGTTCTAAAATTTTTATGGGGTTTCGCGGTCCCGTTCTGCGAGGTTGGGCGGTGATTATTGAACTAGAAGTCGAAGAAAGCGAACCGGGAATTTTAACCCTCAAAGAAGTTGGCCCAGAAGGACGACTGTATAAAAAGCATTTTTTGGATCTCAGTGGGTTAGGAATTCGAGAATTATGTTTAGAGGGAGAAGACCTCATTATTTTAGGGGGTCCAACTTTAGATTTAGACGCGGGAATGAAAATGTTCCGGTTGACTGGGGTATTTGAGCGGGAGGGAGATACACTGATTGCCCAGGATGACAAGGAATTAAAAGTTTTATTTGATTTACCGTTTAAGTTAGGAACCGATCGCGGTGAAGGCTTGGCCCTGATGCCTTGTCTGGGACAACCCAATTCTTTGTTAGTGGTTTATGATTCCCCGGACCCGGCGAGAATAGTCAATGATGATTCAGTCTTTGGGGATGTGTTTCGTCTGGGATCATTTACCGACGATCGAGATTAAGGGATTAAAACTGAAGTAAGGGAACTCCAAAAAATAAAACCTTCAAAAAACCCGCAGGCTCAAGCCTGGGGCTACACGGACAAAGCGGTGCCTGCGCGGGCTAAAAGAGCCTTGTTAGGTGCGATCGCATCAAAGCAAGGATGATTTATTTGTT
>NZ_JAMXOT010000361.1 GCF_024220515.1 Oscillatoria sp. HE19RPO | reverse complement strand
CAGTCGTTTCCGGATTCAAGGTTTATATAAAGAAGCAGCAATTCTCCCCGTTTGTAGTAACGACTTCAGTCGTTTCCGGATTCAAGGTTTATATAAAGAAGCAGCAATTCTCCCCGTTTGTAGTAACGACTTCAGTCGTTATCCGGATTCAAGCAACCCAAATTCAGCAGAAAATTAATTTATTTTCGAGATTCAAATTTCTGCCATTTACCCTGAATCCAAACCCAAAAGGTTTTCCCCAAGAAAAGGGAGATGCGGCGAAAGATATTCCAATTAACGGTTAGTTTACCCAAGGGACTATTATCCGGGTGATTGTACCGTTCTTCCTCAATAATGTTCCAAGCCATTTCCAGGGTGGAGACACGCTGGGGGGAACGTTTAAACCACTGGATGAGGGCACGAATCACTTTTTGTTGACGAGTCAGGCGGTTTCCGATGAGAATCTCTGAGGCGAGGGTGGGGTAACGCTGATCGAGTTCGGCTAAGGTGCGATCGCCCCAATCTCGGATTTCCGGACTGGTACTTTCGCTGAGTTCCTGACAGAGTTGCCAAGCTTGACGCAATTTGCCATTGCCTTCATAAGCTTTGACTAAGGCTTTTTTCGCTTTAAAGAGAGTACCCGGATGGAGTTCATTGACTAAAACCGCTTCTAATTGGGCGATCGCCTCGGCATAATCCCCCGCTTTCAGTTGCGCTAATCCCACTTGTAAATTTCGATTGGCCATAGCATGATTGGCATTTCTATTGGATAGGCTGCTTGTTTAGAATACCCCGGTTCAACCCTCCAGATATCATCGCTTAATTCGGTACATTTATATTCATAAAACTGCTTGTTTTTTATTTTATACATATAAAATGTCAGTAAATTCTTTTTTTATATATAAAACTAATTTTTATATATAAATATAAAATCCAGCTAGACTGGACGTTGAATAACGAGCCTGAACTAGCTGGAAAAATAGAGATTGAAAGAGATTGAAATGCTAAACGCTGTTTTTAAACCACCGTCCGAGGACTCCGAGCACCGAGGGTCGCGCCAATTAAGGATGCCACTAACCCTAACAAGGAACCAAATAAAAATGACCAGCCAGCCCGGGCCACACTGTCTGCGATCGCCTGGGCTTCAGCCGGTGTGATATTTTGTGCCCCCGGGGGTACATTCACGCGATTGGCAATATCTCCCGCATTTGCCATCACAATTCCGAAGGTTCCTGATACACCACTGGCTAGTAACCATGAACTGAGTGCTAAAGTGGTTGCCCACAAAATTGCTCCATTTAATAGGGCGGTATTTTTGTTCATCGGTCCACAGGTGCGAGCCATGATCCAAGACCCCACCAGTAGGGCAATAAATAAACTAATAATGGACCAAATTCCCACTCCCAGACCAATAGCATTGGGGTCGGCTTGGGCATCTGCTGCACCCACGCTCATCCCGATCGCCACTCCCAGAGCACTTAATACCAATTGGGTACTCAACGCGATCACGATTCCTGCAAAAATTGGACCCCACCGGACGCGATCGTGATAATCGACCACCGGGGTTTGCATCATGGCTGGTTCGGCAATATTCACTCCGCCGCGATTTCCATAAGTCATTGTTACTATCTCCCTTACCCTACTTTCGTTAATTTTTTTTTAAGCAAAATGCTGACACTGGGGGGAATGCCTGCATCAATATGGATTTACTGTAAGGCGGATTTACTAATTTATCTATCTATCTAGGGTTATAAGTTAACCCAATCAGAACCGACAAAAACTCAATCGTCAGGTAGAGGGAAGAACCTATTACTTTTTCTACTATAGAGATATAGAAGATAAATGTAACAAAACTTTAAGGAGACGATACATGACGCTTTACAAAATTAAAGATTTTTATCCCAACTATCGAGACGATTTATTCGATGGGGATGATATTAAAGGCTATGACGTCTATGCGGCCAATAACGATGAAAAAATTGGTCATGTTGATGATGCCCTAGTGGATGAATCCGGTTATTTTCGGTATCTCGTCATTGATACAGGATTTTGGGTGTTTGGAAAACGGGTCTTGATTCCCATCGGACGCTGCCGAGTGGATAACGATCGCAACCGGATCTATGCGATGGGTCTGGAAACCAAAGAACAAGCCGAACAACTGCCAGAATACCATGAAGATACCGTAGTCGATCGCCACTACGAACAAAATGTGCGATCGGTTTATAGCGTTCCTAACGTGGAAAATTCTGCCACAGTAGAAAACAGTCCTCCCGTAGAAGGGGCTGGTGTCGCGGCCACCGCCACGGGTCGCCAGGTGAAATCCCCGACCCTTCCCCAGACTCCAAACCGTGCGACGACGACTCAAGAAACCGAGCGCGTCGTCGCTCATGAGGAAGAGCATTACAGTTACGAGCACGAGCCTTCTCTCTACAATACAACCGATCGAGATCATCAAAAACTCAAGCTGTATGAAGAACGCCTCGTCGCGCACAAACACCGCGAAAAAACCGGGGAAGTTCTCGTCAGCAAACAAGTTGTGACTGAACAAGCCAAGACAGCTATTCCCGTTGAAAATGAAAAAGTTGTCGTTGAAGTCCGCGAAGCCGTAGGGACTGAACAGAATCTGGCGGCAGGTGAAGCCGCTTTTAACGACAAGGAAATTGCTCGGGTCGAAGTCTATGGAGAGAATGCAGACATTCGCAAAGAAGCCTTCGTGCGAGAGGAAGTCGAAATTCACAAAGAAGTCGAACGCAATACGGTTCAAGCCGAAGAAACTGTGCGTCACGAAGAATTAGAAGTCAAGCGCGAAGGAAATCCAATTGTTGAGGATAATACAAAGCGCCGCTAAATCCAATTCAAGATTGATTGACGCTTCGGAATCAATGACTGAAAGTGAGATAGAGCTGGATCGGTGTAGTTAACAACCCCGAGGCTCATATCGGATGTCATGAATGGGATAATTCATCAGGGGAGTGGGAGCGTCCCGCTCCCTACAGCAGCAAGGGCGTGGGACGATCCCACTCCTAAAATTCTATTTTCATAATGATTTAGACTTTCTATCCAAAAGAATAATCCACCCGGTTAAATCCTTTCATCCTCTCACAACTATTAAATAAGTGATTGATTCCCCAGTTTTAGCAGCCAGCAGTAAGGAGAATATTAATTATGGTTTTTTCATTGAAATGGCCCGTTGCCATCTTTAGTTCTATTGTTCTCGGGGTGACTTCCGGGGTTATGCTTCCGGATTTGTTGCAGGTAGAAACCGCTTCGGCACAGGGTCAACAACCGCAACAACAACCGCAACAACAACAAAGCTCATTCCCGGATGTCGAACCCAACTATTGGGCCAGTCCGTTTATTGAAGGGTTAGCCGAAGAAAACATTGTGGTAGGATATCCGGACGGAACCTTTAGACCGACCAAAAATATTGAGCGGGATGAGTTTGCCGCCCTGATTCGCAAAGCCTTTGAGGTCACCGAAAGACGGGAAATTGCCAGTGGCAGTGTGTTTAATGATGTTCCCGAAAATTATTGGGCGGTTCCGGCGATCGAGGAAGCCTATCAAGGCGGTTTTATGGACGCCTCTTCTAATAATCAGTTATTCTATCCTCGGCAAGACATGACGAGAGCAGAAGCCCTCACCTCGTTAGCACAAGGGTTACAATTGGTCCAGGTTCGTCCACCGGCTACGACTTATCAAGCAGGCGATCGCACTCCCTCACGTCAGACGAGACGCCCGGTTGCCA
Source organism: Oscillatoria sp. HE19RPO (assembly GCF_024220515.1). Classification (GTDB taxonomy): domain Bacteria; phylum Cyanobacteriota; class Cyanobacteriia; order Cyanobacteriales; family Laspinemataceae; genus Laspinema. The sequence goes on along the minus strand of NZ_JAMXOT010000361.1, from coordinate 11,092 downwards.
AACGACAACTCGCCTTTCCCCTGGCGTTTACCGCCCTGATGCAACCGTTCTTATTAATTCAACGCGCCAACGCCCAAACTCCCGCACAACCAGGACCCGTCGTGGAGGAACCCACTCAAGAATCCTTTGTCACCGAACAACCGGCACCGGATTTAACCGCCTATTATGCGGATGCCGATCGCATCCCTTCCGAGGCAACTGACCCCATCTTAGCTGCAACTCAAGCAAATATCGTGGTCAATCATCCCGATCCATCGGTCCTCAACCCCAACGAATTTCTAAGTCGGGGTTCCGCTGCTGCCTTGATTTATCAAAGCTTAGTCCATGCCGGACGCATGGAACCCTTACCGGAAAATTCCCCCGCGAATCAATACATTGTTGAACCCCCGGCAGAGAACCAACCTTAAATGGAGAGGGTAGGGGCGATTCAAGAATCGCCTCGACAAACCTAGAGGGAATGGGTCAGTCCGTCAGGGGCGATCGCAAGAAGCCCTCAAACCTGGTGACAAGGCCAAAAAGTCCGGATTCAGCCCGATTTTCGCGCAAGTTGGTGGGTGGTGTTTGCCGAGTCATGCCTTTGGATGGTTGATGAATTCGTGCAGACCCCATTTTAAGCGCAACCATAGTAAGGGCAACCTATGAAACGAATGAGTGCTGAGGACCTGGTGAATCATTATGAAGCCGGACAACGTGACTTTTTGCTGTTGGATCTCAGTGGTTTAGATCTGCGCGGGGCTTCCTTACCCCATATTAATCTCATGGGCGTTGATCTCGTCGGGGCCGATCTTAGCGGTGCCGATTTGAGCAATGCAGACCTCAGCGGTGCTGATCTCACTCGGGCGAACCTGTCCTATTCCAATCTAAGTGGGGTTGAACTGTCTCACGCGATCGTTGGGGAAGCCAACTTTACTGGCACGAACCTCTCCGGGGGAATCCTGAATGGTCTAATTTTAGGCCGGGAAGATGCTCGAGGACCGAATTTTAGGGAATCTAATTTAACCGGGACCCGGTTAGTCGAGGTCCAGTTACCCACCGCCAATTTCACTGGAGCTAACCTCACCGCTGCGGACTTGGCCTATTCTCATCTCACTCGGGCTAATTTTTCGGAAACCTTTTTATTGGGAACCTTCCTGAAACAAGCCAATCTAGCTGGAGCCAATTTCAGACGGGCGCAGTTGTTCGGGACTTTTTTTGTAGAAGCCTGTTTAAGTGAGGCTTGTTTTGAGAATGCATCTCTCAACTGTGTGAATTTCTATCATGCCGATTTAAACCAGGTTAACTTCGACCTGACCACGGATTACAAACGCCTCGTCATGCCAACCGGCTACCGAGGCGATCGCTCTAAATTCCGCCAGTTAAGAGAAAATCGCCAAGAGAATGTAGCCGTTAAACCTCTAGTTCAGGCACATTCCGTTCATTGGTGATGTTTGGTGATGGGTCATTTGTCATTTGTCATTTGTCCTTGGGGGATGGGGGAGATGTTTGTAGTAACGACTTCAGTCGTTATCCCTCCCCCTTTCAACGTCCCGACTTCAGTCGTTTTCGCGTTACTTGGCGGATGCCAAGTAACGCCCCGATATCAGGGTTTGCCTCCAGTTCCCAAGCAGACAGGCGGTAGACCCGCCGATTGCTCGTGTGATGGCGATCGCCATCACACGAGAGCAACGACTCAAGTCGTTACTACAAACGCCGGAAACGACTCAAGTCGTTACTACAAACGTCGGAAACGACTCAAGTCGTTACTACAAACGTCGGAAACGACTGAAGTCGGGACGTTGAACGGGGAGCATCTCAATTTGGCCTCAAAGGGGAATTTATACGTCTTGCTCCCCCTGACCTCGTAGGTCAGGGGGCACCGGCGGTTAGGTCTCTTTACCTTCTTGAGATGCTCCCTACAAACGTCGGAAACGACTCAAGTCGTTACTACAAACGTCGGAAACGACTCAAGTCGGGACGTTGAACTTCCTCATCTTCCTCATCTACCCCAATGACCAATGACCAATGACCAATGACCAATCACTCCACTCCCCAAACTTTAACCGTCCCATCAGCGCTGCCACTGACGATGAAATGGGAGGTGGCGGGACTGAAGGCGACGGCATTGACCCAGTTAGAATGGCCTGAAAACATCCGGAATTCTTTCCCGGTTCGCAGATGCCAGATTTTGAGGGTACTATCTGCACTGCCACTGGCAAGCTGATAGCCATCGCGACTGAAGGCGACGGAATTAACGGGTTCTGAATGAGCGCAAAGAGTACCGCGTTCCTCAAAAGTGAGCAAGTTCCAGAGTTTGATTGTGCCATCTTCACAACCACTGGCGATGGTTTTGCCGGTGGGACTAAAGCTGATGGAATTAACCGCATCGGCATGACCCTCTAGAGTGCCGAGTTCTTCGGAGGCATTCCAGTTCCAGAGTTTGATGGTGCCATCCATGCTGCTACTGGCTAAAGATTCCCCATCGGGACTGAACAGGACTGAGGATACGGCATCGGAATGGCCTTCTAAGGTGCTAATTTCTACTCCGGTATCCAGGTTCCAGAGTTTGATGGTTTCATCGGCGGACCCACTGGCTAAAATGGGAAGCTTGGGATGCATGGCGACGGCATCGACGCGATAGGAATGACCGCGTAGGGTGCGAATTTCTTTGCCAGTTTGCAGGTTCCAGATTTTGATGGTTTCATCGCCGCTACCGGAGGCGAGGAGTTTGCTATCGGGACTGAAGGTGACGGACCAAACGCCTTCGGAATGTCCGGAGAGGAGGATGGCGAGGACGCCACTGTTGAGACTCCAGATTTTGACGAGTCCATCTTCACTGCCACTGGCGACACGAGTACCGTCGGGACTGACGGCGATATCTTCGACCCAGCTAGAGATGCCACTGAGCGATCGCAATTCTTCACCACTATGCAGGTTCCATTTGGCGGTGTCTCCACCACTGCCACTGCCAACCATTTGACCATCGGGGGTAAAGACGACGGAATCCACCCATTCGGCGTCTCCTCCCAGGGTGCGGAGTTCTTCGCCGCTTTCTAAACTCCAGACTTTCAGGGTGCGATCGCCGCTGCCGCTGATTAACCGGCGTCCATCAGGGGCGATCGCCAGGGAACTGACCCACTCTCCATGTCCTCTGAGGGTTTTTAAGGCGGAATCTTCGGGGATTTTCCCGGTTTCTACATTCCAAAGTTTCACCGTATCATCGGCACTGGCACTGATCAGCAACCGTCCTTCCAGACTGAAGGTGACGGCGTTAACTCCTGCCGTATGGCCGGTGAGAGTGGCGATCGCCTTCGGGTCACTCACACTCCACAGTTTAATCGTGCCATCTTCACTCCCACTGGCAATCTGCTGTCCATCGGGACTCAAGGCGACGGAATACACCCAGTCGCGATGTCCGGTAAAGGTCTGTAATTCTTCTCCAGTGTCAAGATTCCATAATTTAACGGTACTATCTCCGCCACTGACTAACTGTTTCCCATCGGAACTGAACGCAACGGAATATACCCAGTCGTAATGACCTTCTAGGGTTCTAACTTCTTCCCCAGTCTCAACATTCCAGAGTTTAATCGTATTGTCTTTGGAACCGGAAACCAGGAGTTGGCTATCGGGACTAAAGGTGACCGAGGTGACCCATCGGGAATGGCCGGTGAGGGTCTGTTTGAGGGAGGCGATTTTGGGAGAGTTTTCCTCGTTGATGGTCCAGAGTTTGAGGGTGGCATCCCCACTCCCACTGGCAAGCCAACGACCATCGGGACTAAAGGCAACCGAATCCACCCAATCGGAATGTCCACTGAGGATGCCGAGTTCTTCTCCGGTTTCCAGATTCCAAAGTTTAATGGTATTGTCATTGCTGCCACTGGCTACCAACCGTCCATTAGGGCTAATCGCCACGGAATAAATCCGGCTGGAATGTCCCCCCATCGTGCGGATGCACTTAAAAAAACGATAGGGGTTATAGTCTTGTAAGGCTTTGCGAACCTCTAGTTCGGGCCGATTTCGCAGGAGCAAATAGGCCGCACGCTGCACGGGTTCTGATTCGTCCTTTAAGGCCTTGATGACCTGCTCTAATCCCGAGGACCCCTGCTTTACAGTTGTTGTGAGTGTATCGATTCTTGCTTCTATATCTGCGATCGCCGCCTTAGCATGGACTGGCTGAGTTGGATGATTTGCCATTGCTTTTTTTTTACTCCGTGCCGCTCTATGAGCCGTTTCTCTGCATATAACAGACGCAGCGCCTGTCTCGCTCTCGCGATTTTTCCCTAGCCCTTCAAGGGACAAACGCTGTTGCTTTTCTTTTACTTTACTCCTCGATAGGACCCTTTTTCATCCGTCCAAACCACAACCGATTGAGGCTCTGTGTCCCTACAAAGCACTCAAGGGGTCAGAACATTTGCCCGATCGCGGAAATTGCTAGTTTACTCACCTTCCTGGGTATTCTTCGGCAGCAAAAGCGATTGCAGGGAGTGAGGTTTTACTGGGGCTTGAGGCGTTTCGACCGCATCCCTAGATTTTGATGGGGTCCGTGAAGTTTCCCCTCCTTCCCTGGATACCCCCTTTTCTCTCTCCTCTTCTCTCTCCTTTTCTGGGTTAGGTTTTATCCAGATCTTATCCGATTTCTGTAGTTGAGGGAACCCATTTTTATAAAGTTTTAACGAATTTCAGGAGGTGGAAAACCAATTTTTTATAAAGTTTTAACGAATTTCCGGTATAAGGAAGAAAAATCTTCAATTTTTACTTTCCCGGTGAGTTGATGAAGGTTAGTCTCACGGTCTGGCCCTTTTACCCTCTGCTTTTGGAGGTTTTGGGGTTGGGTCTTGGGCTGAAAACTTTTAGGGAAAGCTGATGTTATCCCGGCGCTTGTTTTAGTCAGTTTTTCAGTGAATATCTTCTAGGGAGGTAGAGAATTGGAAAGGGGATAAATTGCCCCGATTTGACCTAGGGAATGGGCCACATTGCCGTGGAGTTCTCCCACATTTAAGGCTGGATTTAGGCAGGCGATCGCCTCGGAATCCTAGAAAAATTCGGCAGTGGGCAATCTCATGGCGATCGCCCACTCGGAACCGATGTTTTCCCACTGCGGGATTCGAGTTGCGAGGTTAGAGGATCTTCTCCAGGCAACGGCTCGATTTTTCGGGTTCATAAACCGGGAGTAAAAAGTTGCCAGTCACCTCTTGGGCAACTGACCCTCCACTTCGACTCCCTTTTACTCTCCCCAATCTCTCAAAAATCCGCGACTCAACCGCACTTTATTCTCTTGATTAGCCCCCCTTCATCGGAGGAGAAACTCCGCCTTGACTGAGGTTTAAATCCCAGAGAATTCAGTTAGTTGTCTTCCCCTTCTGTGTTTTCACTGTTTTCGTCACGGTTGCCATTCATATTAGAGTTACGGTTCTTGAAAAAGCGACCGGAATTAGTCGGTTTGCGGAACTGGCGCGCATACGCTTTATTCCGTTGTGCTTTTTCTTTTTTAGGATTGCGACGTTTTGCCATTATTATGGACCTCAAGGATAAACAACAAAAATGACTCTTGGCTCTCGGGTAGCTCTCGGGTGCGATCGCCGGGAGGTACAGACTGACCCCCCGGCGATCGCTCCCTTGATTGCACCGTTGTCAATTGCACTTTTTCAAGAGTTAGAACAAACAGGGCAAGGGGACTGAATTCCACAAAAGCAGGGGTGAGGGTTCGCACTCCCACCCAATATCCGAGCAGTTTCGTACCGAGGGTGAACCCCAGCTCACCCATTTCGGATGGGGATAGGCTCAATCCCATCCATTCGGGTTGAGATCAGAACCTGTCTCTCGAAAGAAAGCAAGCGATCGCCCATCATCCGGTGAGTCTCTTTTGGATGGGGCGGTTTACCCCCGCAACTGAAGGATGAATCCGATCCACTATTTTATGCCAGGGAACGCACAATTTCTCGAATTGCTCTCGGCAAAGACTACAGATGAGTTCTATGGAATCTCAATCTCAGGCATGACCGAACTTGCGTAGCACTGCATCCATGATAACAGTAAAGAGCTATCCCCATCCTGGGGGGGAGAGGTCGTTGGTCATTGGTCATTGGTCATTGGTCATTGGTTATTGGGCTTTAAGGGATGGGAGATGGGGGTGAGGGGGGGAACGACTGAAGTCGGGACGTTGAACTTGGGACAATTAGGATTGGGTGTCTTGAAATCCTGTAGACTCATCAACGATGATTCTAGTAGGTTGTAAGTTAAAATCAGGACGGGTTAGCAACGGTTTCATCTCGTGGCTCAAGTCACAGAGTTGTTCTCCGTTGATTTTTTGCTCATGGAGCAGAGGGAGGAAGTCAGATCAAGCCTCAACAGCAAGGCGATCGAGGTAGAGAGATTGAGTGTGGGCGGTGGTCGTTGGAATCCAGGATGATTTGATTTATGAAGCGCTTATGGCATTTTACGCAAGCCGTACTCGGGATTGTGTTTCGACATCCCGTCCTCGGAATTAGCATAATTCCCCTGTTAGACAACGGTCAAATCGTGTTGATCCGGCGTCGCGATAATGGTAAGTGGGGTCTACCCGGAGGCATGGTGGACTGGGGGGAAGATATTCCGAATACCTTAAAACGGGAACTCACGGAAGAAACGGGCTTAGAAGTCACTGAAGTGGGTCGTTTAGTCGGAATTTATTCCGCCCCCGATCGCGACCCCCGGATTCATTCGATCTGCGTCGTCGTCGCGGCACAGGTCCGGGGGGAAATGAAAATCTATGATACCGCTGAAATTCTGGAAGTCAAAGCATTTGACCGGGATTCTCTCCCCCTCGGTCAACTGTCCCATGACCACGATCGCCAATTACAGGACTTTCTCAATGGTGTGACGACGGTCGCTTAATTGGGTCGGGAAGCGTGGTAGCCTGATTTGGGCGCGGAGGAGTTGCCTCGGGTTACCGGCTTTCAACGGCGATCCTCCACTCCTCCATCTGCATAAACCCTTAACTCGATACGGATGCGTTTCAAGGACTCAGGATGACTCTACCGCTCCGCAATTCCCGAATCAAACTGTCCCAAGGGCAACTGTTCTGGCGTGAAGTCGGCCAGGAGGGACTCACTCTAGTATTTTTACATGGTTCGTGGAGCGATAGCGCTCAATGGGTGCCGGTGATTGAGCGCCTCCGGGCCAATTATCACTGTTTTGCCTTAGATTTACTCGGGTTCGGTGAGTCGGAACAGCCGAATATCCACTACTCGATCGCCCTAGAGGTGGAGTGTCTACACGAATTTCTGGAAACAGTCAACCCCGGCCCAGTTTATCTGGTGGGTGACTCTCTCGGCGCTTGGGTGGCAGCAAGTTACGCCCTGAAATATCCCGAGGTGGTGCCAGGATTAATCTTGTTGGCACCGGAAGGGGTCCAGGTGGAGGGCTTGAAAAAGCGCTGGTTTCGGACTCGCCTTTGGATTAAGGCATTGCCTTTGATTCGGGGGCTACAATCGGTCCTCTTTCCGATCGCCCGAATCTTGCGCTTGCACCAAGTGATGCATCAAGCTTTGTTAAATGCCGATCGCTTGCAAAAATTTGGGGTAGCTTGTCAGATTTTGTTCCAACGTCGCGCCAGTGAAATTGAAGCGGAGTTGTTGCAGGACCGCTTGAATTGGCTAAAAATCCCGGTTTTGATTTTAATTGGCGATCGCGATACCCCGACGGCAGTCGCTTTATCGGAAACCTACCATCGGGCGATCGCTGATGCGGATTTACGCCGCATTCCCGAGGTTAAGTCTAATTTACCCGAGGAACTCCCGGATCTGGTGACCCAACAGATTCGAGATTTTATTTCTAAACTAGAGGCTGAAACCGAGGCCGGGGTGTAACGACCTCAACTTTACCCGGACTGCTGTTGTTTCATGCAGCAAATCCCCGCCAAAATTAGATCCGGTATGGCGATCGCCTGTTTTGCTATCTCTGGCGCACTCTGGTAGAGAGATCTCAGTAGGATTTCCCCGCCTCCTCCAGTGATTACCACCGCAGAGGTGGGAAAGCGTTGCCACCAGTCCTCGATAAAGTCTCGTACCCCGGACCCAATTCCATAGACTACTCCAGAAGCGATCGCCTCCGGGGTGGTTAAGGCCCAGCGTGGGGGTAAGGTGGCTGGAAATGTGACCGGGGGTAATCCGGCGGTTTTTTCCGTTAACGATTGCAGTTGTAACCCAAACCCGGGGAGAATTGCCCCTCCGACTAATCGGCCCTGGGAATCGGCCCCAGTCAAGGTGAGGGCGGTTCCCGCATCCACGACCAAAACCGGCCAACCGGATTCGGTTGCGGCCCCCACTAAGGCTAAGGCGCGGTCGATTCCCAAGGTGGGATAAACTCCTAACAGGGGCAAATCCCCTAGGGTAATCTGGTTATATCTCCGGTAAGACTGCCAAAGCGCTAACTGGTGGGGAACGACGGAGGCGATCCACAGGGGGGGGTTGGGGGCGATCGCCTCACAACCTACGGGACCGGGAAACTCCATCTCCCGAGACCACAACTCCCCCCGGTTCCAGGCATGAATCAGCTTTTCCCCGGCAGAGGCGTCTAAATGAGGCGTGTGCCACACCTGTTTGCAAATTTCTCCCTGAAACCAGGCCCAGTGAAGTCTGGAATTGCCAATGCTTAAGGCCAGCCAGTTGTGCCGATCGCTTCCGGATTCCGTGGCACTGGTGCTCATGGTCGGGTGGCCCTGCATTCCCTGACTGTTGCTGTCCGCTTAGAGTCGCTTATAATCAAATAGAGATAAATCGATAGAAGGGGTTAAAATACTGACTAACTATTATAGCAAATTTTTTGAATTTATTTCAACAAAACTTATTAAATTAGCTTAATTTTTTATAAAATTTGTTAAGATAGCAGGAGTAGGAATAGCTGCATCTGCTTCATCGATTTATGTTGGCCCCTCCGATAAAAAATTTATGTATATAAAAGAACAAGCCCCCTGCTGTACATGGCCGAAGCCTGATTTATCACTCCCGCAAGCCAGTCGATCCATTCATGAGGCGACGGAGACCTACAAAGAAAATATGCAGATAAAAGATTTACACTCTCGGGAACTCCAGAGGGAAGTCCAGCGATCTCAATTGCTTAACCAGATCAATCATCAGGTTCGCAGTACCCTGGATTTAGATGAAGTGCTCCAAGCCGCCTGTCGTTTGTTAGGGGAAACCTTCAACTGTAGTCGAGTCAGCATTTTAGTCAACGAATCGGAAGAGGGGGACTGGTTAATTACCCGAGGAGAGTATAAGACGGATGATTACACCAGCCAATTGGGGACCCGAGTACCGTTGGCGGATAATCCCCACCTGCATCGGTTGATGTCGCAGGCGGAACCCTTAGCGGTGACGCGGTTTTTAGAGTTTCCCGGTTTGGGGGAAGAAACCTTACAACTGGTGCGGGCACTGGGAATTAAGTCTATGATGGCGATCGCCACTTCCTACCAGGGGAAAATCAATGGCATCATCGGACTGCATCAGTGTGATCTTGAACGGGAGTGGTCGCAATGGGAACAGGACCTGTTAGAAGGGGTCGCCTCCCAACTGGCGATCGCCATTAACCAAGCTCAATTGTACAGTGCCACCCGTGCTGCCGCACAACGGGAATCTTTACTGCGCCTGATTACGAACCAAATTCGCAGTACCTTGGACTTGAATACCGTTTTAAAAACCGCAGTCCGTGAACTCCGTAAACTCCTGAATACTGACCGGGTGGTGATTTATCGCTTTTTGGAAGACTGGGCCGGGGAAATTGTGGTCGAAGACCTTCATGTGCCTTGGCCCTCGATTTTTGGCCAAATTGTGGCGGATAATTGTTTTAAAACTGACCATGCCGAACTCTATAAACAAGGGCGAGTTCGGGCGATCGATGATATTCATAATTCTGGATTAAGTCCTTGTCATGCAGATTTTTTAGACAAATTGCAAGTCAAGGCCAATTTAATCGTTCCCATTACCATGCACGATCATCTCTGGGGATTGTTGATTGCTCATGAATGTCATTCAACTCGCCATTGGACCCAAGGAGAAATCGAACTTTTAGAACAGTTAGGTCATCAGATGGCTATCGCCATCTCACAAGCAGAATTATATCAAAAAGTTCAGGATTCCGCAACCCAATATCAAGCTCAGGCTGAAGAATTAAAACGGACTTTACAAGAACTCAAAGCGACCCAGCAACAACTCATTCAAAGCGAAAAGCTGTCCAGTTTGGGACAGTTGGTAGCTGGAGTTGCCCATGAAATTAACAATGCCAATAATTTTGTTCATGCCAATTTATTCTACGTTCTGGAATATGTAGAAGCTTTGAAAAAAGCGATTGATATTTACGAAGCTGCGGCCTCAGAAATTCCTCCAGAAATCGAAGAATTGAATGAAGAGGTGGATTTGGACTATATCCGGTCGGATTCCCCGAACCTAATTGGTTCCATGCAGCAAGGAAGCGATCGCATTCGCAAAATTGTTCAAAATTTGCGGAATTTTTCCCGTTTAGATGAAGCCGGGGCTAAACCTGTGAATCTCAATGAAGGTTTGGAAAGCAGTTTATCGATGTTGCAACATCGATTTCCCCCGGAATTGAAAATTCACAAAGATTATCAGACTCAAGGGCGAGTGGAATGTCATCCAGCCCAGATTAATCAAGTGTTTTTCAACTTAATTGATAATGCATTAGATGCGATCGCCGCTAATCCAGATACCGAGGGTGAACTCACCCTCTCAATTTCCGAACCCTCTCCCCATTGGGTGAGCATTTCCATTAAAGATAACGGTCCCGGAATTTCTCCAGAGATTCAAGACCAAATTTTCAATCCCTTTTTTACGACAAAACCCGTAGGAAAAGGCACCGGGTTGGGTCTATCTCTGTGTTATCAAATTATCGTCAAAGGTCATAACGGCAAGATTCGCTGCATCAGCGCAGGGCAAGGGACGGAGTTTATTGTAGAACTGCCCCTGAAAATGATGGAAGAGAAATAAGGGGATTCCAACAAATAAATCATCCTTGCTTTGATGCGATCGCACCTAACAAGGCTCTTTTAGCCCGCGCAGGCACCGCTTTGTCCGTGTAGCTCCAGGCTTGAGCCTGCGGGTTTTTTGAAGGTTTTATTTTTTGG
>NZ_JAMXOT010000360.1 GCF_024220515.1 Oscillatoria sp. HE19RPO | reverse complement strand
GCGCAATGCTTGCGCCCTCCGGAGGGCGCAAGCATTGCGCCCCTACATTGACTACTCCATTGAGCAGTCACTGCAAACGAACGTTTTGGAGATTTTATTTTTTGGAGTTCCATCATGTCTGCATCTTTACCCCATGATTTTCCCAATCCTACCCCACCGGGGGCGATCGAAGTGAAAGAGTATCCCCAGTATCGGGCGGTGACTTACAGCCATTCGGGGAATCCTCAACAAGCCAGCCAAGTTGCTTTTAATCCGTTATATCAGCATATTAGTACCAATCAAATTGCCATGACAACCCCGGTTGAAGTGCGGTATTTGGATGGGTTAAGTCCGGAAATGACCACGCCACAAACTGCCGAAGTTTCGTTTTTATATCCCAACCGGGATATTTCGCCGGAAATTATGACGGATGAGGTTAAAGTCACCGATTATCCGCCGATGACTGTGGTGAGTATTGGCATTCAAGGGGCTTATAGTTGGGCGAGTTATGAACAACATTTGCAACGGTTGCAAGATTGGCTGAAGGAACATTCTGAGTATGCGATCGGCGGTCCCCCGCGTCGGTTGTTGTACAATTCTCCGATGACTCCGGAAGCGATGAAACTCAGTGAGGTGCAGATTCCGATTGCTGGGGTTAATGCGGGTTAATTCATTAATTAAATCAGCCGCAGGCTAAAGCCTGGGGCTATACGGACGAAGCCCGCCTGCGCGGGCTATTTGATAAACCAGCATATTTGGAATAAAAACCCGCAGGCTAAAGCCTGGGGCTATACGGACGAAGCCCGCCTGCGCGGGCTATTCAATAAAATAGGAAAATCATCCCTAAATGTAGAGGCGATTCGCGAATCGCCTCTACATTTAGGGTTTAATATTAAAATAAAAACCCGAACCCTAAAGGGTGATAGCCTGCGTTTGGCGTAGCCTGCGCGCCAGCGCTTAGGCAGGCTTCGTTCGTGTAGCCCCAGGCTTTAGCCTGCGGGTTGAGTTAAAATATTTTAAGTCAACCCTTGAAAAATGGGAATTTCTATCACAAATTCTGCCCCTAAATCTGGGTTGGCGTGACAGGAGATTTTACCTTGATGTTTTTCTACGATAATTTGATAGCAAACGGAAAGTCCTAATCCGGTGCCTTTGCCGACGGGTTTGGTGGTGAAAAAGGGGTCGAAGAGGCGGGCTTGAATTTCTGGGGTCATGCCGGGACCATTGTCGATGATGCGAATTGTGACTCGATCGCCAGTGGCAGAGGTGAGAATGCGAATGGTGGGGGATTCAGGGGGTATTTCTCCTAACTTGCGGTTGTACTTTTGCTCTAAGGCATCGATCGCATTATTCAGGAGATTCATAAAGACTTGATTCAATTGTCCGGCATAACATTCCACTGCTGGCAGTAGGCCAAATTCTGGGATAATATCGATTTCGGGTCGCTCAACTGTGCCTTTTAGTCTGCCTTGCAAAATCAACAAGGCGCTTTCGATGCCTTCGTGAATATTCACTTGCTTCATTTCTGCTTCATCGAGGCGGGAAAAGGTGCGGAGTGAACGGACAATGCCTCGGATGCGATCGGTTCCCACTTTCATTGATCCTAAAATTTTCTGCAAATCCTCTTGCAAAAAATCCAATTCTATGTCTTCGAGTTTATCGGCAATTATTGGGTCTGTTTCTCCATACTGTTGTCGGTAGAGTTCTACTAAATCAAGTAAGTTTTGTAGGTAATCGCGAACATATCCCAAATTTCCAGAAATAAAATTCACGGGATTATTAATTTCATGGGCAATCCCTGCAACCATTTGACCCAGGGAAGACATTTTTTCCGATTGAATTAACTGGGTTTGAGTCTGTTGCAGTTGAGTTAATGTGGTTTGGAGTTGCTGATTTTTTTCCTGTAATTCTCCGGAAGTTCGATGCAATCGTTCCACGGTGTCGCGCAAGGCGGTTTCGGCTTCAACGCGATCGCTAATATCCCGGGCGACGCCAATTAATCCAATCGCATAACCTTGGGCAGAACGATACACGGTTTTTGAGGTTAAATAGGTCCGGGGTGGAGAGGAAGTTGGATCTGCATTCAATGGCACAATTTCTTCTTCTAAAAGCTGAGTTTCACCTTCCAACAAAATCCGATGGTCATTTTTCATCCGTTGTCGCGCCGTTTCTGGGGATAATAATTCTGTATCATTTTTTCCTAAAATTTCATCCACGGGCTTACCCATTGCCTTGGCCCCGGCAGAGTTAATGGAGAGATAGCAACCCTGAAGGTCTTTGACAAAAATACTATCCGTTGTTCCTTCGGAAATAGCTTGCAACAAATTGTAGCTTTCTTGCAATTTCTCCTGGGCGCGTTTGCGTTCGGTGATATCGCGAACAAACAGGGTGTAGAGTTGTCCTTGGGGTAATAAAACATGAGCGATCGCCAGTTCAATGGGAAAAGTCGTGCCATTTTTCCGCTGTCCGACTAATTCATAAGCCGAATTGCTTTCCCCGGGCATTTGACGAGTATTCAGGAATAGGGCCAAATAAGCGTCAATTTCTTGCTGCATTAACCAGGGCATCAACAGTTTCAAATTTTGCCCTTGTAATTCTGATTCGCTATAGCCAAACAGTTCCAAAGCAGCGGTATTCATCCAATGAATTTTACCGCCATCGGTGATGGCAATGGTCCCCTCGGGGGCCGCTTCCAACATGGCTTGATATTGTTGAGAATTGCCCTTTTCAAAGGTAAGGAGTCGGTTACTTTGGTAGATCAAGAGTATTCCTGCGGCGCAAATGATGAGAGAGGCGATTCCCGTGGCGATCGCCGGACGGGGTAGGTAGGATGCGCGCAGTTGTCGGACCTCCAGTTGGGTCAAAACGGCCCCATTTAATTCGGGAATCGGGGCATAAGCGACGATCGCCGGAATACCCTGTTCATCGGTAATCAACTGACTGCCGGTTTCCCCAACGATCGCCCGGTGGATGGCATCGGCGAGTTCAGAATCCGGGATGACGGGAATCCAAGGGCGATCGCTGGTAGTCCCCTGTTGCCAGATCACCGGAAAATCGTCGGTTTCCACCCAGGCGATCGCCACGCGCATCCCCGAGGGTTGAGGGAGTTGATAGGCTTGTTGGGCGGACTCCCAGGCGGTTTGCGGGGTATCCGTGACGGTGGCAATCCTCTGGATTAGCTGGACTTGCATTTGGACGGTTTGTTCTAAGTGCGATCGCCCTTGGGAGAGGACCATCCGATCCAGGATATAAACCCCAATTCCCGCCACCGCCATCGCGATCGCGCTGAATCCGACTGTCCAGTAGACCAGTTGCTGGCGGTTATTTGGGCGATCGGCATCATCGCTTATGTCCTGCTTCTGGGAAACACCCATCATGGAATTCCTCACCGGGACTTGCTTGAATTTTTAGCCTCTACTGCCTCAGTTTAAGCCACCTGACGGATTATTATTCCCCCTGAATATGGACGACTAATTCTCGATAATGACCTTGTTGCCGGTGTTCCCAAATATAAATTCCCTGCCAGGTTCCAAGCACTAATCGACCTCGATTGATGGGAATTTGCTCACTCGTATGGGTGAGGGCCGTGCGAATATGGGCGGGCATATCATCAGGACCTTCGGTACTGTGGCGGTAGCGGCGTTGTTCGGGAACTAAATCAGAAAAGAAATGTTGTAAATCTTCTAATACATCCGGGTCGGCATTTTCTTGCAGCAATAAACTGGCGGAGGTATGGCGCAAAAATAGGGTACAAAGGCCCGTTTGTACTCCTGATTTTGCCACAACTTCTTCCACTTTGGCGGTGACTTTAGCTAGGGATTTTCCGGTGGTTTTCAGTTGGAGGATTTGTTGATGGTAGGTCATAAATTTAATCGGTAAAAGGGTTAACGTTCCGAGGCGGATTCGGTTTGGAAATAATCCACCACTGCCTGGGCGATCGCTTCCGTGCCATTTTTGAGTAAGGGTTCGGTGGATTGGGGAGGGAGAGGAGGTTCTCGCAAAAAGTCCCAATTCCCCTCAAAAAACTCTTCCTGGGTGACAATTCTGTGATGAGAATGCTGTTGGATTCCCGAGAGTAATAGGGGGGATTCCGCAAACCCTTCTCGGGTGAGGGAGATAATCGGCACATTTTGGCGACAAGCTTCAGAAAAGGTGCTGAATCCGGGTTTAGAAATCACTCGCCCACACACCGGCATAAAATCCACGGGACGAAGGCGATCGCCATTGGTTTGATTGTCAATTTTAACTAAATTCGGCAAATCTGGCGCATGGCGGTCAAAGGTGATAAATTGCCAATCGGGAAAGTCCTGCAAATTATGATAAGGAATTTGTTCCAGTCCCAATCCGCCAAAGGTGAGTAAAATGGTTTTTTCTAAGGGAGATTTTAGCCCCCAGTCCCGGCGGAGAGTTTCCGGTTGATAGCGGGGAGTTCCGCCGGTTAATCCAAAATCTTTAATTGTTGGAAAGGCACTCATGGGTTCGTGAAAAGGCAGACGAAATAAACAATCACATTGACTGAAACAGTCCGCAATCCAATCGGCAATGGCTTCAAATTCTCCTCCCCAAGGACGATAGATAAAATCCCACCCAAAATTGCTCATCATCCAGACGGGAATGCCTGCCGCTTTACCAATGGTTGCCGCTAAGGGGGGAATATCAGCCAGAATTAATCCGACGCGATTGAGATGAATAAAGTTAACTTCCCCCGAGGCGATCGCATATTGCCGTTTCCGAATTTCTTGCAATTTTTCAAGGGTTGCTACTTTATCCATCTTCAAGCTATCTGCCTGAATTACTCCCACATCTAAAGCCCTTTCCCGTAAGATAAAATCTCCGGTAATATAACTTTCCAGTAACCAACGGGGGGCCGTAGTAACTAAAATCAATAAAATGTCCGGATTTAGTCTTTGAATTTCTGCCGCCACTGACGCGGCGCGCACCGCATGACCAAAACCATGATTAGTAATGGCAATATAAACAACGGGTCGAGTTTTCACGGCCTATATCAGCTATAAAATAACAACAGGATAGAGGGTAAATCCTGTCCAAAGAACCCAGATTTTGCCTCTCTATTACCATTTTAAGACAAGTTTAGCCTTTTTTCTACAATACAGAACTTACCCAGATTTGGAGACCCAACCCTATTATCTGTAGAGGCGATTCGAGAATCGCCCGAAACCTATAAATGTAATTCATGACCCGATTTCACAAACCCAACCCTATCTGTAGGGGCGATTCGAGAATCGCCCGAAAAATATAGAGGTAAATCAAGGTCAAGATTGGGTAACTCGCCTAACAATTATTTCGGGTTTAAACCCGATTAAATCTGTGGACAATAATCTTGGATTCCCTGAATCAGTCGTTCAATTTCCGATTCTAAGGTAAAATAATGGACACAGGCGCGCACACAATTCGGATTGAGAATCGTCCGGACCATGACGCGATGTTCTTTTTCCAAAAACTTCACCAATTTATCATGAGTTGCCCCAGATTTTAGGAGGGTTTCATTAAGCTGAAATGAGACTAAACCAGCTTCTGGCGGAGTCGATTTTAAGCAAATAATATCCGGTAAGTCTCGGAGTTTTGTCCAGAGTTGATGACTTAAGGCTTGGATGCGATCGTACCGTTCTTGGGGGGTTCCCATGCCATGATGAAAGGCGATCGCCTTTCGTAATCCGGCTAATAACGGATAAGCAGATGTTGCCACCTCAAACCGCCGTCCATCGGGTTTAAATCCTACCCAGTCTCCGGTAGAATTCATGGCAATGCTGCGCCAACCAATAAAAGTGGGATGGAGGGTTCCAGCCGCATCAGGACTGACATACAATCCGCCTAATCCTTCCGGTCCACACCACCATTTATGGCCGGTAAAGGCATAATAATCAACCCCAATTTCGGTGAGATTTAAGGGTAAAACCCCTACAGATTGGGCGGCATCTACAAGGACTCTAATTTTTGGGTAAGGGTTAGATTTTGGGTTGAATTCATGGCAAACTTTAACAATATCAGTGAGAGGTAAAACTTGGCCGGTATTCCAGAGGATATGACTGAGTACGACTAAGCGAGTATTGGGGTGAAGATGGGAGGCGATCGCCAAAGTGGGATTCCCCTCATTTAACGTTTCCATCAAGGGACAAATGGAAACTTGTAAATCGAACCGACGGGCGATTTCATCGATGGCAGCGACAATTCCGGGATGTTCGCAGTCGCCGATTAAGATGCGATCGCCGGGTTGCCAATCCAGACCCCAGAGGGGAATATTGCATCCAATGGAGACATTTTCCGTGAGGGTAATGGTATCTGGAGTGACCCCGAGTTCCGAGGCGATCGCCTCTCTTGTAGCGGCGATTTCTTCATTAACCCAAAGTCCCGTTTCTCCGGTAAAAGGTCCTTTTTCCTGAATCAATTGATAGGATTTAAAAATGGCGGTTAATGCCGATTCCGGCATCGGTCCTTGTCCACCATAGTTAAAATAGGCTTTATTTTTTAAAGCGGGAATTTGCTGGCGATCGGTCTGTTTCATAGGGATTACCTCATATTTTAATCCAGTTTAAAATATAGATTCGCAGGAAAAATATAGCGATTCTAAATCATGCTAACAACTGAATTGGTTAATTTAATTGATTAGTATATCATAATCTCGCCTGGAGGAGAATTCCGGATAATAAAGGGTCATGTTTGGGTGACTCCTCGGGGAGAAATCAATTTGGATTGAGATATTTTTGGGTGGCTATCTTCTCCAGAATAGTCTGGAGTACGGTAACTTTAACCGGCTTAGTAATATACTCATCCATCCCGGCTTCTAAACATTTCTGGCGATCGCCTTCCATTGCACCTGCCGTCATCGCCACAATCCGGGGGCGCTGGCTGGGGTCCCACTCCTGGCAAATCTGGCGAGTTGCTTCTAATCCATCCATTTCAGGCATTTGAACATCCATCAACACCACATCATAAGGATGCTGATGTAATGCCGCTAAAGCTTCTAATCCGTTATTAGCAACATCCGCATGATATCCCATTTGGGATAAAATTTTGAGGGCAACTTTTTGATTAATGCGATTATCCTCCGCTAGGAGAATTCGTAAGGGAAATCGTTCGGCCAGTAGGGGGTCAATCTGAGGAATAGAAGGGGCATTAGCCGAAATAATCGCCTTCTTTTTGGCAATCACATTCATCAAGACTTCATACAAATGAGCACATTTAATGGGTTTTGTAAAACACCCGGAAAAATGGGGAATAGAATCATTCAGAGATTGACCCATTGAAGTCAATAAAATCAGGGGAAGGGTTTGGGGGTCTCGCAACTTGTGCAACTCAGAACCCAGCGTAATCCCATCCATTTCTGGCATCTGCATATCCAGAATTGCCAAATCAAACGATTCACCGCGATTCAGGGCGGCGATCGCCTCCGATGGCGAACTCACCCCTAGGGGAATCATCCCCCACTTCTGAGTTTGCCGGATTAAAATTTGCCGATTAGTCTCATAATATTCGACAATTAACAGCCGTTTCCCCTCTAACTGAGCTTCAATTCCCGTTTCATAAGCGGGCAAGGGCAGGGAATCTTTGGCCACAATAATTGTAAAATAGAAAGTCGAACCCTCCGCGACTGTACTTTCCACCCACATCCTGCCCCCCATCAGTTCACACAACCGTTTGCTAATCACTAATCCTAACCCCGTCCCTCCATATTTTCGGGTAGTGGAAGCATCAATTTGAGAAAAAGAGCGAAACAGTTGATTCAGATTTTCCGTGGGGATGCCAATCCCTGTATCGATGACGGAAAATTTAATTTCAAAATAAGTCGGACTCGGGTCTAGTTTCCCGACTTCAGTTTCTAGCTTGGAGTTGGAAAATAGGTTGTAAACAGGTGACCAATTGCCGATTTCCTCAGCTTCAATTATAACTGTTACTTCGCCTCGTTCCGTAAATTTCACCCCATTGGTGAGAAGATTCGCTAAAATTTGGCGCAAGCGGGTGACATCCCCGATAATGCGAATGGGAGTCTTTTCATCCATCAGATAACCTAATTCTAATCGTTTTTCAGCCGCTTTAGCAGCCACGAGAACCAGAGCATCTTCCACCGTTTCGCGCAAGTCAAAAGGAGTCTGTTCTAGGGACAACTTACCGGCTTCAATTTTAGACAGATCTAAAATATCATTGATAATCGTCAATAATGCTTCACTACTGTTGCGAATTGTTTCTACAAAATCTCGTTGATTCGGGTTCAGTTCCGTATCAATTAATAGCCCCGTCATGCCAATGACTGCATTCATCGGAGTCCGAATTTCATGACTCATATTAGCTAAAAACTCGGATTTTAATTGCGTTGCCGATTGCGCTTCCCGCAGGGCCAAATCAAGTTCTATATTATTTGCTTTCAGTTGAGCCGCAATTCGGGATGTTTCTTGTTGAGACTTGATAATTTCGGAAATATACTTTTTAATATGCTGAACCGAAGGAAGAAAGACAAATAAAGCTTCTAGCAATATCACGAATAAGCTGAGAGCTAAAAACACCCTCTCTAAGCGGATCAAGTGTTGAACCCGCTGAAGGGCTTGTTTTTCATACTCAGAGACAATCGCATCCATCGCCAAGAAAAATGCCCGTTCATTGGCTAGAATTTGTTGAGAAAAGGGCAAAATAACCTCTCGATCAACCGGGGTTTCTGGTTCCGTGACAATGGAGAGTAAACCGATCGCACCTTGTTGCAGCGCTTGAAAGGAGGGTTCGAGTTCGGCCAACATTTGGGAAATTTGAGGGTTGTTTTGTTGAGGCAATCCTAGTTCCGGATCCCCATATTTTAAGCCGAGATGGGACTGGGAAAATAGGTTCACGGCATCTTGCAGTTCTTGGATTCGGGCTTGGCGATCGCCCTGGGGGGGAGATTCGAGCCAGATCAGTGCGGATTTACTCAGCTGTTGACTCAAGGCTCTTTGGCGTCCGGCAAGATTGAGTACCCTAGAATCGGTAGTAATGACGCGCAGCGATCGCTGTCTCATGAATTCGCTGCCCATAGAAAGGATGGCGAGGACGCTGAGGGCAACCATATACAGTGCGCTCAGGCGGCGCGTCGGAGAGTTTTTGTGAAAGATAGAAGGCATAGAACTGGTAGCGACTGTGTGGGTAAATTCTGCTTGAGTCTGCTGAGGGAATTCAATAATTTTTATTTCGAGTTGTACCTAAATTTTAATAATATATTCTTTATAATTAAATCAACCTTTACTCAAAATTCTATCAATTTAATGTTCTCTGCCTTTTGGCTATTTTGATGCGACGCTCCATTTCTTCCCGACGAAGCACCCGACACCAGGGGGGCACCTTCAACCGCTACGGATTTGCCGGATCCCCCCTGCCTCAGAACCCAGAGGCGATCGCCAAGTTGTTCATTCACCTGAGTATTCTCGCTGACTGATTCTTGATATGTTAAAGATATGCTGCTAACTGACAACCTTCTATTTGATTACCAACGCTGTGCGCGCCTGTCATTCCTCAACCTCTATGGAAAGGACACTCATCAACAACCGGCGAGTGATTTTGCCACCAAACTGAAACGAGATAGCGAAGTTTACCGACAAGGCGTATTGGCAGAATACCCTGCTCAACGCCCGAATTATCCCTACGGAGACTGGGTGAAGGGTGCCGAGGCAACTGTGGCGTTAATGAAACAGGGTGTCGATCGCATTGATCGCGGCATTTTGATGACTCCAGGGCCCCAAGGGGTTACCCTGATGAGTCGTCCTGATTTATTAATCCGCAAACCAGGGGCCTCAGTCTATGGGAATTGGTCCTATATTCCCGTGGATATTCGCTTTAGTAAACGCCCGAAGGCGCCACATCAAATTATGGCAGCCTTTCACGCCCTGGTGCTGGCGGGGGTCCAGGGGGCTTGGCCCCGGGACGCCTGGTTAGTTTGCCGTGAAAAAGGCGAATATCGGGTGAATTTAGAGAAATATGTCCCTCAAATGCAGGAGTTGGTAGACTCTTGCATTAAAATGCTGACCAGTCGCAAAGAACCGGAAGTCTTTATGGCACGACATCCTTGCAGTATGTGCCAGTGGCAGAGTCATTGTTATGCGATCGCCCAGGAAACCCAGCATCTCTCCCTCCTGCCTGGAGTAACCCCCATTCGTTATCAAAAGTTAAAACAACTGAATTTGACCCAATTAGAATCCCTCGCCCAGGCGGATTTACTAACTCTAGCCGAAGGTCTGGTGGAAGTTTGTAATAATCAATATGAACCCGAAACCCTCGCCCGAGATCTGATCATACAAGCCAAGGCGACCTTAAATAATCAACCGATTGCTTTACCCCAAAAATTGCCCCTTGCTCCCAAGTTTCTTCCCGTCTCTCCCGTTGAACTCTATTTTGATATTGAAGCGCAACCGGAATTAGACCTAGATTTTCTGCTGGGTGTATTAGTTGTCGATCGCCGCAATCTCGCCCCAGGAGAAGCACCAACCCAGAAATTTCATGCCTTTTTAGCTGAAAGTCCCGACGAAGAATGCCAAATTTGGGAGCAGTTTTTGGAATTAATCTGGACCTATCCCATTGCTCCCATTTTTCATTTTTGTGACTATGAAATTCAAACCCTCAAAAAACTCGCCCGCCGCTATCATACCCCCGCGCATCGATGGAAAGTAATTCTGAATCGGTTTGTGGATATTCATAAATTAGTCACCAAATCTGTGGTGATGCCTGTGGAAAGTTATGCCCTCAAGTCGATTGCTAGGTCTCTCGGATTTGAGTGGCAGAATGCTTTAGCATCCGGCGCTCAATGTGTGGTGTGGTACGATCGCTGGTTAGAAACGGGCGATCGGCATTACCTGGATTTGATTTTAACCTATAACGAAGATGACTGCATTGCTACTTTTGTCGTTAAAGATTGGTTGGTCAATTTTTCTCAAAATTGTTCCTGAATCTAAGGCTTAAACCTGCTATCAATTCAAGATAAATTAAGGACAACACGGTTGATTATTACCATTCAAATTTATATAAACTCCAACTCTCAGAGAAACACTCGACTCAAACCTCTATGCTTTTCGGTAAAATCAATCCTATTTTATGGATAACCTTGGGATTATCTTGTACTTTTGGCATGGGTTGCCAACCGCAAACCCTTCCAGAAACCTTTGCCAGTCCTGCCACTTCCCCAACTGCTAATTCTGCCTCGGGAATAACTTCTCCTATTGAATATCTAGGAGAATTCAAAATCCCCACCGGATTTATTTTTCAGGATACCCCCCTCGGAGGACTCTCAGGAATCACCTACGATTCTCAGCGGAATTTGTATTATGCTCTATCGGACGATCGCGCAATCCAAGGACCCGCCCGATTTTACACCCTAGAAATAGAATTTAATCCTCTGGTTGTTACCCCCATTAGTGTTACCTCCTTGGTGGATCAAACCAGTCGTCCTTTTCCCACTTACACCGTAGACCCTGAAGGGATTGCCTTAACCCGTCGCGATACCCTATTTATTTCATCCGAAGGAGATGTAGAACGAGATATTCAACCCTTCATCAAGGAATTTTCCCGAGAAGGAAAAGAACTGCAATCTCTCCCCATTCCCGATAAATTCCTAGCTCAAAATGGTCAAGGAATTCGGAATAATCAGGCTTTTGAAAGTCTAACTTTAAGCCCGAGTGAGCAAGTCCTCTATACCGCCATTGAAACGGCTTTAGTTCAAGATGGAGAACCTGCAAATCTGGAAAAAGGAACGCCTATCCGCATTTTAAAATATGATTTAACCACAGGACAACCCGGTCCAGAGTTTTACTATCTCACCGAACCCGTACAGACTGAACCTAAGTATCCGGATGGATTGACAATTCATAGTTTAGTCGAATTACTCGCCTGGGATGAAACAAAATTGCTCAGTTTAGAACGAGGCTTTACAGAAGATGTAGGAAACACGGTTTTATTATATGAAGTCTCTCTGGAAGGCGCAACCGATATTCAGCCAATCGAGAGTTTAAAAGAGGTTAATATTCAAGAGATTCAACCCGCTCAAAAACGCCTGTTGCTGGACTTGCGAACTTTAGAGATTCCCCTGGATAACTTAGAAGGAATGACCTTTGGTCCGAAATTGGCCGATGGACGACGCTCTTTAATTTTAGTCAGCGATAATAATTTTAATCCCTTGCAAGTGACCCAGTTTTTAGTCTTTGCCATTACCTTAGAAGAGTGAAGGGGACTCCTGGACAATCTGGGGATAAATCTTGGATAATAGAGACAGTAATTTCCCAGAGCAATTCATGGAGAACACATCATGAGTAGACAACCCTCGGTGGGAAAAACCAACAGCAGAACGGACCAACAACTCCTTCCTTTAGAGAATGGCGATCGCCTCACTCGTCCTGAATTTGAGCGCCGCTATCACGCCATGCCGAACTGCAAAAAAGCTGAACTCATCGAAGGAGTCGTTTATATGC
>NZ_JAMXOT010000359.1 GCF_024220515.1 Oscillatoria sp. HE19RPO | reverse complement strand
CAATGCTTGCGCCCAATTCAGGGCGCAAGCATTGCGCCCCTACATTGACGGGGCTACTCCGTTGATCCGTCACTAGGAACGAACGTTTTGGAGATTTTATTTTTTGGAGTTCCCTTATCACCGGATGAATCTTCAATCCCTCCATAGCCTAGTCGTTGTTTAAAGCGAGCTCGCCAGGAGCGATAATTCCCGGAACCCAGGAACCGCTCGATCGGGAAAATCTGGGAGATGACCCAACATTTGACCCGTAAACCCATCCCAAGGGAATCCATCACTTGATTGTAAGCGTTGAATTCTGGGAGTCTTAAAAGCGCGGCTAGTTCAGTCTCGATCGCGATCTCCGAGTCAGTTAGCTGACAGAGTTGATTGGCTAGATTGCGAGAATATTCTGAGATCTCAACTCCATAGGTAGGGGCGATCGAGATCTGGTAAAGCTTCTCGTAATAACCCTGATCCTTCTTGACGTTCCGTTTCCTCCCCGCGATAAAACACCATAAGGGTATTTGTCCATCGGGTCCCCGTTGCGAGTTCTTAAGCGCGGCCTCGGGAAATTCCCGGGATAACTGCTGCCTTAATCGGTTGATAATCGGATTTTGGATCCGGTTTAAGCTTTGAAGCTTTAAACAATACTCACGCATCGGGATGATAAAGCACTCATGCTCATATCCCAGGAAAGCCTCTGGATAATTCCAGTTATACCAAATACGGTTGTTAAAAGTCGATTTTCTCTTCAGCCGGCGTCGGCAGGCTTTGTCCTGTGAGCCTCCAGGCTTTCTAAGCGGAACGCTCATAGAACAGCCTGCGGGTTTTTATAGACCTTTGAGAACCGGATTCCGTATTAGTCAGTGCATAGGCTGCAAGCGCAAGCGCGTCAGCAGAATCGTTTTTATCTGGCAACTTTTTAGATTTTCGGAAGGCTACTACTTCTGAGTGACCTACCCAGAGTATTTTGACTCCGTGACTTTTGAGGATATGCGCCCAAATCCATGAGTAATGCACTCCCGTGGGTTCCATCACCACACAATCAGGGTTCATTGCTAACAGTTCCTTGATTCCATCCCGGTTAGAATATAACCGAGGGAATGATTTAGAATTCTCCTTAAAATAGAGTTTGAGGTTGTAAGGTGCTTCAGTAAGCGGGCAAGCTACTACATTATCCTTACTGACATCAAGCCCAATAACGACGGATTTTGATTCCATAAATTTTAAAGGTTGTTTCTGGGAGTATTTGCACAAATCTCCCCCTCTGTTTTAGGACCACGAATCTCCCGAACGGTTGCAATTCACTGTCAAGTCTCTAAAGGGGATTGCCGCTATGGTGGCAGTAACCTAGCCCACGAAAGCGCTAAACTTCAGGAGTTCATTTCACTCACAAGGCTCTGAGTTACTGCCTAGCGGCACCGGATTAAAACCCGGTACGGAATGATTGAGCTTCCATTCCGCGATCCTCCCTTTGGGGGAAGATTTCGATCCATAGGAAGCAAAGGATCAGGCGATCGCACTGATGGCGATCGCCCCTGGGAAAACCCAGTCATCAGGCGGAAATTAAGGGACTAGAATTTTGGAAACCCTATCCTCGATCGCATTGCGTGACTCTGCAAGCGCCTCAACCAAATAGACCGCTTGCTCATTGAGAAAAATATCTCGGTTTCCATTAGCCCAAGTAACATGAGCTTCACAAGCGGTATCAGACAACTGAACATCTGCAATTTGGGCTAAGTTAACCCACCGATTCCCGGGTAATAAAACCATCCATGTACTCGGTATTTTCACAATTGCGGTAGTCATGATAAGATTAGATTCAAGAAAGCGAATTTATTTACTAGGGACCCGTTAAATCGGGTCCCTTTGCCCGTTTTAATCAGGGTTGCATTTT
Organism: Oscillatoria sp. HE19RPO; assembly: GCF_024220515.1. Lineage (GTDB taxonomy): Bacteria > Cyanobacteriota > Cyanobacteriia > Cyanobacteriales > Laspinemataceae > Laspinema. The sequence continues at coordinate 992 of NZ_JAMXOT010000359.1, read as the reverse complement.
GGGGCGGTAGACAACCTTGAGATTGCGATTAGGGTAGAGGCGTCGAAAAGCACAGAGTACGTTATCTACCTCCTTTCTTTTAGCGAGTTGGGCATGAATTGTTTCTAATCCTTTATCGTCAATCGAGACGATAAGCCACGGATATTTAGACTCATGTACTGGGTGGTATCCTTTCATCGAAATTGCACCTCAATAAAATGTATGTTGAATTTATGACGCAAGCTATGCAATAATTTTAGACCAAAATAACACAAAGTATAATAAAGTAAGTATAACAAAAATCTCCTATTAATTGGCACTAGATTGGCTTATCTATTGGAGTATAAATGGTTAACGGTTGCCATTTTCTCATGATGAGATAGAGAGCAAGCTTCACTGCAAGCGGCACTAAGAAAAGAGCGATGAACCTCTTCTGTTGAGACTTGCAAAAGTTTAGCGAGTGCCTCGGATAATCTCAGGATTGCAATGAGTTGTATGGCAGTGAACTCGAACTCACTCCCTTTCAGTTGTAAGGGGATAGCCGACTCTAATTTGACCTCTAAACCCTCGGATTTCATCGCTTCCACAAACCGATTAAAATCTGATAGGGTCCCGTTAAAATTCCTTCTATGCTCTTCGTTCATACCCTTAACCCCTTGCCTTGATTGTGTTGACTCAGGACGGGATTAATTCGATACCCTGGGAATATCGTGCTGAAACCGTGGCTAGATTTTGGGTAACAGTCAATTATTCCCGGGTCATAATCGCAGGATGATCGGGTTATGCCAGGGGGATGATGAGTGCATAATCCAAGGATATTCGCAGGATATTCGCAGGATACCCGGGGCATAACCGGGGCATAACCCGGGGATAACCCGGGGACCCCATGAGGATAACTCTGGGATGACGCTGGGATAACTATCGGACTCTCGTACAGATCAGTTTTCCCAGCAGTCTGTAATACCTGGGAAGGATCTGGGTGGATCTGGGATATAGGGTGCAGATCTGGGTCG